>JBBQUE010000225.1:0-5790 GCA_038212805.1 Bryobacterales bacterium
GCCTGAATCATGTAATCCGAATTCTTTGGATTGATCCAGACGTCATGGTTATCGCCATGCGGAACCGGCGATGTCCGGAACGTCTTGCCCCCATCCAGGCTTTTAAACCAGCCCTCATTGCCGATCCACACCACGCCGGAGTCGTTCGGATCCACGCCAATTGTGGAATAGTAAAACGGCCGCGTGGTGAGCGTTCCCGATCCGTTCACCAACGTCCAGTGCCCGCCCGCGTCCTCCGAACGATACAGGCCGGAACCGGGCTTAGCCTCAATCAGCGCATAGATCCGGTCGGGTTTAGACGCCGAAATCGCCACGTTGCTGCGCCCGAAGATGTCATGCGGCAACCCGTTGCCCAGCTTGGTCCACGTTTCACCCGCGTCCGTGCTCTTATAAATTCCGCCCTCCTGCGCCCCGCTGATGATGGTCCACGGCTTGCGCTGCCCGTGCCACATGGACGCGAAAATCACGTTGGGATTCCCCGGTTGCAATTCCAGATCGGCCGCGCCGGCCGTCTCGGAAACAAACAGGATTTTCTTCCAAGTCTTGCCGCCGTCGGTGGTCTTGAAGACGCCGCGCTCCGGATTCGGGACGAAGGGGTTGCCAATGGAGGCCACGTACACAACGTCCGGATTCGTGGGATGCACCCGCACCGTCGCGATCTGGCCCACGTCCCGCAGCCCCGCGAAACTCCAGGTCTTACCGGCATCGGTGGACTTGTAAATCCCCCGCCCGATCGATACGTTACTGCGAATCTTCGACGACCCCGTGCCCGCGTAAATCACCTGCGGATTCGAAAGCGAAACCTCCACCGCCCCCATGGAAGCGACGCTGAAGAAACCGTCCGAGACGTTCTGCCAGGTATGGCCAGCGTCCGTGGTCTTCCACACCCCGCCACCGCTGGACCCCATATAAAATGTGTACGGCTGCGACGGCACGCCCGTCACGGTGGTCACGCGGCCGCCGCGCAAGGGGCCGATCATGCGATAGCGCATGCCCCCCCAAAAATTCGCAGTCGCGCTGAATAATGGGCACGCCAGCACGAACAGAACCAGGAAACCGCGAAGAAGCATCATCGTAATAGCTTAGGATATCGCGAGCTCCGCATGGGATAATGCGCCCATGCGAATCCTGATTTGCTTGTTCCTGCTGGCCGGCTTCCTTGGCAGATTCGCGGGCGCGCAAACGTCTTCCACCGTGAAATGGGAGGAACTCAGCGCGGGCGAATTCGTCACCGCCATGCAAAAATCCCAGGGCGTCTGCCTGCTTCCCTTTGGCATCATCGAAAAGCATGGCCCTCACCTGCCGCTCGGGACCGACCTGTTGAACGTGCGCTATGCATCGCTTAAAGGTGCCGCCCAGGAATACGCCATCGTGTTCCCGGAATACTTCTATGGACAGATCTTCGAAGCCCGGCATGAACCCGGGACCATCGCCTACAGCGCCAAACTACAACTGGAGTTGCTGCAGGAAACCACGGACGAAATGGCGCGCAACGGCTGCAAGAAGATCGTGATCGTGAATGGGCACGGCGGCAATAATAGCCTGTTGCCGTTCTTCGCGCAATCCCAGCTGGCTTCGCCGCGGGACTACGTGGTTTATGTCTACCGCGGCTCCAACGCCGCCCCGGGACGTCCGCCTTTGACCACTAAGACCGATTCGCACGCGGGCGAATCGGAGACATCGCACCTCATGATTTCGCGCCCGGACCTGGTCCACCTGGATCGCGCCGCCAGCGAATCCGGCGCGGATCGAAACCGCCTGGATCTTCCGGCCGCGCTCTATACGGGCATCTGGTGGTACGCCAAGTTCCCTGAGCACTATGCGGGTGACGGCACCCCCGCCAACAAAGCACTGGGCGAGTTCGATATGCAGCACTGGGCGGACGGCATAGCCGCCACCATCCGCGCCGTAAAGTCCGACCAGAACAGCTTGAAACTACAGACCGAGTTCTTTGAAAAAACGAAGCGGCCGCTTGAGACCAGGCAGTAAGGCCACCGGCTTGCACTACTTCCAGTATGCAAGCTACCCGTCTTATCCCGGCCCTGATGCTGGCCACCTTGGGATTCGCCGCCACCCCGTCTAAAGAGTTGATTTCACACGAGGTAGAGCAACCTGCCACGGAGCCGGTAGCGCCCAAATCCTCCGGTGCACGCGTCCTCCGCGCGCAGATTCTTCTGGACTGTGCGAGATTTTCTCCCGGCGAAATCGACGGCTCGTATGGTGAAGACCTGGCTATCGCGATCAAAGGCTACCAGGAAAAACACGACCTGAAGCCCACCGGCGTAATCGACGCGGACATGTGGAAGCTGCTCAACGTTCACACGGGCCCACTGCTGACTTCCTACACCATCACCGCCGCGGACGTAAAAGGCCCCTTTGAGCCGATCCCGCCGGGCGCGGAGAACCAGGCCAAGTTGAAGTGGATGGGCTATGAATCCGTGCAGGAAGAACTGGGGGAGAAGTTTCACATGTCGCCCAAGCTCCTGATCGAATTGAATTCCGGCAAGAAGCTGGATGTAGCGGGCACGCTGATCCTGGTGGCTAATGTGAAGCGTGCTCCGGCCCAGCGCGCCACCAAGGTCGTAGTTTCGAAATCGAAACGCGTGGTGACGGCGTTTGGACCCGGCGGCAAGCTCTTAGCTCAGTATCCGGCTACCATCGGCGGCCCGCATGATCCGCTGCCCGTTGGCAACTGGAAGATCACCGGAATCGCCCGCAACCCCTGGTTTTACTGGGATCCTATCCACTTTTGGAACGTGGACCCGAAGAAGGCCCCAGAGAAGTTGCCGCCTGGACCGAACAACCCCGCGGGCTCGGTCTGGATGGCGCTCTCAAAACAAAACTACGGCATCCATGGGTCGCCCGATCCCGGCCATATCGGTCATGAAACATCTTATGGTTGCATCCGTCTCACTAACTGGGACGCTACGGATCTGTCCCACATGGTAGTGCCGGGCACGCCCGCCCTGCTGGAGGAATAGGCCTTGCCCGCCGCAGCCTGGATCGCATTTATGCTGGTCGGCCCGTCTCTGCCGGACTTGATTCTGCCCATCGAAGGGCTCACCCCGGCCAGCCTCCACGACAACTTCGACGAGATGCACTTTGGCCATGCGCATGAGGCCATCGATATCATGAGCCCGAAAGGAACCCCCGTGCGCGCTGTGGTCTCGGGTGTGATCCGCAAGCTTTTCTTAAGCGCGGCAGGCGGCAACACCATATACCAGTTTGACGCCGCCAATACGTATTGCTACTACTACGCGCATCTGGACCGCTACGCCGACGGAGTGCATGAAGGCGTCGAAGTGAAGGCCGGGGACGTGATCGCGTTCGTGGGGTTCAGTGGAAACGCGAGTCCGCTGGCTCCCCACCTCCACTTCGCCGTAACCGAACTGGGACCCGAAAAGCAGTGGTGGAAAGGGAAAGTGGTGAATCCCTTTCCAGCCTTGTTAGCGGCCGTGAAGCGCGCCAAATTCTCTCCTAAACCTCCAGCTTCCAAGGCGCACGGTAACGCGCCTTGAGATACGGCTTCATCGCGTCCTGCTTCACGGTCCAATTTTGCTCGTCCCAATCGAGCCAGGTTTGATGGCGCATGGACAGGTTGGCCAACAGACAGGCAGTGGATGAGCGCACGCAGGTCTCAATTTCGCTAATGGGCTTCTGGCGAGTGCGAATGCATTGTAGCCAGTTATTCCAGTGCGGAACGTTCATCTGCGACATGGCAGCATCCTTCTCAAATGTCATGGCCTCGATCTTCGACTTCGGATTTGGAATCACCCAGCAACCTCGCCGGTAGACAATCAGCGTACCCTCGGTGCCATGGATGGCCGTGCCCGAACGATGATCGCCGAACATCGGCATCGGGTTCGCGGTGCGGCTTTCGTAGGTGGCCAGGAACTTCGGATAGTGGAACGTCGCCAGCATGGTGTCCGGCGTTTCGCTGTTATCCTTCACCACGAACTTGCTGCCCATGGCGCTGATCGATGTCGGCATGGGCTCGCCGAAGCATTGATGAATGGGGTCCATCAGATGAACTCCCCAATCCGTCATCGCGCCGCCGGCATAATCCCAGAAGTAACGGAAGGTGGGGAAGGTGGCCGACTTCACTCCCCACCGGTTCATGTTGAACGGAACCTTGGGCGCGGGACCCAGCCACATATCCCAATCCAACCCCAGCGGCGGAGCACTGTCCTCCGGGTTCCCGTAGCCTTCGGGCTTGGTGGTGCCGCTCTGGAAAGCGTGGCAGAAAGTAACCTCTCCGATGTCGCCCCGTTGAATGATCTCCGCGGCCTTTTTGAAGTAACCGCCGGAGCGCTGCATGGTTCCAGCCTGCACCACGCGGTTATACTTGCGCGCGGCCTGCACCATTTTCAGGCCTTCTTCCACATACACCGACGCAGGCTTCTCCACGTAGACGTCTTTCCCCGCCTTGCAGGCTTCCACCGTCATGTAGGCGTGCCAGTGATCCGGGGTGGAGATGCACACCGCATCAATGGATTTATCCGCGATCACATCCCGGAAATCCTTCACCGATTTCGGTTGGAAGCCACCCTTCCGGGCCGCCGCTTCGGCGCGTTCCAGGTGCGGCTGATACACGTCGCACAAGGCCACCGGCTGTGCGTCGGCGGTCTTCATGGCATAGCCCAGGTTGCCTGAACCCATGGCCCCCAAGCCAATGAACCCCACCGCGATGCGGTCGTTCGCGCCCTTCACTCGCCCGGTAAATAACGACGTCGTGAACGCCGCGCCCGCGCCTTTCAGCAGGTCTCTTCTGGTGGATGGTGTGGTGTTTTCCATGGTGATTCCGTAAACGGTTACTCCGAGTATACGCCTGTCCATGCCAGCGTTTTTTAACCGCCAAGGTCCGGCCGCCTGTTCCGCTTCGGACTAGCGCCCTTCGGCCCATGGTCTAAACCCTGGGCTCCGCTCGAAGCATGGCAACGTCTATGGTGCCCGGTATTCGCCGAACACTACGCGGAGCCGGTCGGAGATTTCGCCGACGGTGGCATAGGCCGCGCAACAATCCATGATCACAGGCATCAGGTTTCCGGGTCCGCGAGCGGTTCGTTCCAGAGATTCCAGGGTCTTAGCTACCGCACTCTGGTCGCGCGAGGCACGCAAAGCCCGCAGCCGGTCCACCTGCTGCTGCTCCAGCGCCGGATCCAGCCGGAACGTCCGGGCCGTTTGAGTCTCGTTCTGCCGGAACTTGTTGACCCCCACCACGATCCGCTGGCCACGCTCGATTTCCTGCTGGTAAGCGTAGGCGGCGTTCTGGATCTCGTTCTGGATAAATTCGTTCTCAATCGCGTTCAGCGTCCCGCCCATGGCATCGATCCGGTCCAGGTATTGCTTGGCACCGGTTTCGATCTCATCCGTGAGCTTTTCAATATGATAGCTACCACCCAAGGGATCAGCCGTGTTAACCACTCCGCTTTCATGCGCGATGATCTGTTGGGTTCGTAATGCCAAACGCGCCGATTCCTCGGTGGGCAGCGATAGCGCCTCATCCCGCGAATTAGTATGGATAGACTGCGCACCGCCCAAAACCGCCGCCAGGGCCTGCTGCGTAACGCGCACTACGTTGACGTCGGATTGCTGCGCCGTGAGCGTGGATCCAGCCGTCTGGGCATGAAACCGAAGCATCAGTGAGCGCGGATTCCGCGCGCCGAACCGTTCCTTCATGATGTGCGCATACAGCCGCCGGGCTGCCCGGAACTTGGCGATTTCTTCTAAAAAATTGTTGTGCGCATTGAAGAAAAACGAAAGCCGGGGAGCAAAGGAATCCACCGCCAG
>JBBQUE010000226.1:0-5783 GCA_038212805.1 Bryobacterales bacterium
ATCGGGCGTTATTTCCAATTCCTGCGCCTGCCCGGCACGGAGATTCAGGTGGTACAGCTGATGAACAAGGACAGCCTGGAAATGACGGCGGCCGACCGGTTCAGCGTCCTTGCCGCCGTGCAGCAAGTTTTGCCTCAGGCCGTCCCCATCGTCATCACGCATGGCACGGACACCATGGTGGAAACTGGAATTCTGCTCAAACGGAGCATCCCGGAACTGGCTGTTCCGATTGTCTTTACGGGAGCCATGACGCCGCTGGGGTTTGAAGGCAGCGACGGGCTGCAGAACCTGACCGAGAGTCTGCTAGCGGCGCGAATCCTGGCTCCCGGGGTTTGGTTGGTAATGCACAACGAGGTGTTCCCGATTGACCGCGTGCGGAAAAATCGGGAACTGGCCAGGTTTGAGGCTACCGGGTAACCTTGGATTTGCGGGTAGCGGGCTCCAGAACCTGACCGGGAGTTTATTGGCGGCCCGAATCCTGGCTCCCGGGGTTTTGTTGGTAATGAATAACGAGTTGTTCCCGATTGACCGCGTGCGGAAGAACCGGGAACTGGCCAGGTTTGAGGGAAGCGGGCTCCAGAACCGGACCGGGAGCTTGCTGGCCGCGCAAATCCCGCCGCCTGGGGGTTTGGTTGGTAATGCATAACGAGTTGTTCCCGATCTGCCGCGGCTACCGCGTAACCAGTTGCAACCGGGAACTGTCGGGCGATGGCACCGGTGCGAAGACGCCTTCTATAATTTCCGCCTGCTCCTGTTGATGGCGCTTCAGCGACCCGGCGGCCGGGCTCGCGCTAGCCGCACGCCCCCGGTAAAACAGGGAACGTCCCGTGGGTTCCAGCAACGGAGCCATGGAATCCTGCACGTTGCGCCAAGCCCCCATATTCTTCGGTTCCTCCTGAACCCAAAGCACTTGGGCATCGGACCGGTAACCAGCCAGGGCCTCTTCTACCTCTACCGAGGGGAAGGGGTACAACTGTTCGATCCGTAAGATGGCAACGTTATTTGCATTGCGATCTTCGCGCGCCTGCACCAAGTCGTAATAAAGCTGGCCCGTGCAAAAGACCACGCGATTCACGCGATCCGCGTCCAGTTTCGCCGTGTCCCAAATCACTTCCTGGAAGCTTCCGGTAATCAGTTCCTGAATCGTGGAGACCGCTTTGGGATGGCGCAGCATGCGCTTTGGCGTGAACACGATCAGCGGCTTGCGCACGCCTTCGCCATTGTGGCCGCCATACATCTGACGGCGCAGCAAGTGGAAATACTGGGCGGGCGTGGTGGCGTTCACCACCTGCATGTTGTTTTCGGCGCAGAGTTGCAGGAAGCGCTCCATACGTCCGCTGGAATGTTCCGGCCCCTGCCCTTCATACCCGTGGGGAAGCAGCAAGACCAAGCCGCTGGCATGGCCCCACTTGGATTCAGCCACGGCGATGAACTGATCGATCATGATCTGCGCGCCGTTCGAGAAATCCCCGAACTGGGCTTCCCAAAGCACCAGGGTGAGTGGATCGGCTACGCTGAATCCAAATTCGAAGCCCATCACGGCATATTCGCTGAGTGAACTGTCGTACACCTCGAAGCTCGCCTGGCCAGGCTCCAGGTGCATCAGCGGGGTATAGCGCTTCCCTGTCTCGTTGTCGTAGTAATCCAGGTGGCGCTGGCTAAACGTCCCGCGCCCACTGTCCTGCCCGCTTAAGCGGACCGGCGTCCCTTCCAGTACCAAGGAACCAAAAGCGAGCGTTTCCCCCATAGCCCAATCCATGGGGACACCGTGCAGGGCTTCTTTCCGCTTTTCAGTCAGGTTCTTCAGCTTGGGATGCAGCGTAAAATCCTGCGGGAAGGTAGTGATGCCCTTGATAATCCGTTCGATGAGCGGGCGGTCGATCGCCGTATTGGGCTTGGGCTGTTCAACGGATTTCACGGCGCTGAGTTCATCGCGCTCGAACTGGACCGCCTGCTTCTTCGATTGGTCGAAGAACCCGTTCAGCCTTAAGGCGATGCCCTTGCGCAACCCGCTGAGGGTTTCCGCGTCCACTAATTTTTCCTTGATCAGGCGCTCAGAGTAAATCACGGCCACGGAAGGATGATTCCGGATCTTCCGGTACATGATGGGCTGTGTGTAGCTGGGGTCGTCGGCCTCGTTGTGGCCATGGCGGCGATAGCACACCATGTCGATCACAACGTCTTTCTTGAACTGCTGCCGGAAATCGTACGCCAGTTGGGCCACCCGGATGCACGCTTCCGGATCGTCTCCGTTCACGTGGAAGATCGGGGCCTGCACCATGCGCGCGATGTCGGTGCAGTAGGCGCTGGAGCGGGAATCGTCCGGGTTGGTGGTGAAACCGATCTGGTTATTGATCACCAGGTGTATCGTGCCGCCGGTAGTGTACCCATCCAACTGCGAAAGGTTGAGAGTCTCCATCACCACGCCCTGGCCAGCGAACGCGGCGTCCCCGTGGATCAAAATCGGGATCACGCGCTCCCGTTTGGTGTCGCCCATGCGATCCTGTTTCGGACGCACGATGCCCTCAACCACCGGGTCCACCGCCTCCAGATGGCTGGGGTTGAACGCAACCGAAACCGTGATGTCGTGGCCGGCGGAACTCTTCCGGACGCCCGTGGCTCCCAGGTGGTACTTCACGTCGCCCGAGCCTTGCGTGGCGAAGGGATCGAAAATGCCTTCGAATTCCGAGAAAAGTTGCACCATCGACTTGCCGACGACGTTCGCCAGAACATTCAAGCGGCCGCGATGAGCCATGCCGATTACCGCTTCGGAGACATTGGTGTTCGCGGCGCGGTCCAGAATCTCGTCCAGAATCGCAACGGCCGATTCGGCTCCTTCCAGGGAGAAACGCTTGTGGCCGATGAATCGGGTGTGCAGGAAATGCTCAAACTCCTCGGCTTCGATCACGCGCTCCAGTGCGCGCATCCGGACGCCGGGGTCCACCGGAAGCTGGTTGCGGCTGGGCTCCATGCGCTCCTGCAGCCAATGCTTTTGCTCCGGCTTCTGGATGTTCATATATTCCGCGCCAATCTTGCCGCAGTAGGTTTGGCGCAGGGTTTCGATAATGTCCCGCAGCGTGGCGAGCTTCTTCTCGCGGTTGGCCAGCTTCAAAGAACCGATGAAAAACTCGCGGTCCAGGTCCCAAAGGGTGAGTCCGTAGGTGGCCGGATCCACTTCGGGATGGCTCTCGCGATGTTCCGGGTTGAGCGGATTGATGTCGGCATCCAGATGGCCGCGCGCCCGGAAAGCGTGAATCAATTGGATGACGCCCGCCTGTTTGGCGACGTCTTCCCCCTGCCCGGTGCGCAAGCCAGGAAACGCGGCAGGTTTGTCTTTGCCTAGATGAATGGGCCGGTGCGGGACGTTGAGTGCGGCGAAGATTTCTTCGTAGAATCCATGCCCGCCTTGCAGCAATTCCTGCAGGCGCGCCAGGAACACACCCGACTCCGCGCCCTGGATCACGCGATGATCGTAGGTGCAGGTGACCATCATCACCTTGCTGAGCCCGATCATGGACCGGAATTCTTCGTTGACGCCCTGGTATTCGGCAGGGTAATCGATTGCCCCCGTGGCGATGATCGCGCCCTGTCCCGGCATCAGGCGCGGCACGGAGCCCAGGGTTCCCACGGTGCCCGGATTGGTGAGCGAAATCGTGGTGCCCTCAAAATCCGGGACGGTCAATTTTCCGTTGCGGGCCCGCGCGACCACGTCGTCGTAGGCTTCCACAAACCGGTCAAAGGTCAGCCGCCCTGCATCCTTTACGTTCGGGACTTTCAGTGAGCGGGTGCCGTCCTTGCCCGGCACGTCTATCGCCAGGCCGATATTGATTTGGCCGCGAACCGCGCGCAGACCTTCCCCGTCCATCTCGGCATAGGCGTTGTTGAGCGACGAGTTGGTTTGGACCGCCTTCACGATTCCCCAGGCAATGATATGGGTGTACGAAAGCTTGGTCTTGCCGATCATCGCGCGATGTTCGTTGAGAATACGCCGGTTCTCGTCGACCACCTTCACCGCCATCACGCGCTGCGAAGTAGCCGTGGGAATAGAAAGGCTGGCGGTCATGTTCTCCGCAATCCGCATGGCAGCGCCACGCAGAGGAACCAACTGCTCTCCGGCCAGAGTTTGATGCCGGGGAGTCGCCACCGACATGGGAGGGGTAGTGACAGACGGAGCCGCCAAGGTGGGGCTTCCATTGGGTGTGCGCAGTTGGACGGCGACCGCGGCAGGCGCGGGGTTGCCATTCGCCGACTGATCGAACACCACTTTCCAGCTCTCATCGACCGTTTTCTGATCGTGGAGGTATTGCTCAAACAGCTCGTCCTCGAGCCAACTGTTGATCCCAATCTTAGGGTTGGATGGTGCGGGCATGAAGATTACAGGGGGCCTTATCTCTTTAGTCTAACGCGAGCGCCCCGGCCCGCTGCCCGGAGGGCCTCCAGGAACAGCAGGTTTTCGCGCTGCCAATGAAGCGGCCGTGAAATGGGCCGGTTTCACGGGCGCGGCAAGAACAGCCGGGACGTGCGGTTTGAAGGCTTCGACGTCATCACCGTGGACTTGCACGGCAAAAGCTCGAGCGCTCCCCACGCTGTGATCCCCTGGAACGGCATAAATGGACGCAGTCGCGGTTTGGTAAAGCGCAGGGGCCGCGGCCTGGTTTACCACCTGTTGCAGACGGCGGGCGCGCGCCTCGTGCAGATCCCGGTAAAAATCGGATGAGGTGAGGAAGAGGTATTGCAACCCTTGCTGGCGCGCGAATTGCGGGGCCTGGTCCACCAGGCGGTCGATACCAGCCTGATCGTCATGGTAAAAAAGCCGGGGCGGGATGGGCAGGCCACAGGCGCGGCGGCCAGTGTAAAGAAAGAGCGTTGGATCGTCATACGCGAAGACGTGGGCGGATGGCGGGGTAGAGGCGGCCAGCCAGCGGTACGCCGGGAGACGGAGATTGAGGTCTTCTGCGTAGGCTTGCAGCAGCCGGGGCAAGAAGCCAAAGAGCCCGACGGCGCTGGCCGAAAAAACGAAGCCAACCAGGCCCGTCAGGACGCAGCCCACCACCACGGCCGCCACCCGATCACTGGTATTCCGCTTCCTCCAAGCCGCCCGCAGTGTGAAGCAAACGTTCTTGATTTCGCTGTAGAAGCCGGCCAGCAGCAGGGGGTAAAGCGGAAAAACGAAGCGATGATCGGGCTGGTAATGCCACACCAGCAGCATGGCTGAGAACCCTGCGCCTGCCGCGGGGTATTGCCATTCTCCGGTCCGCCGCGCCAACCGGACGGCTCCCGCAATCGCCGCCACCGCCACCACCCGCTCCAGATGCTTCGATTCAAATAACGCCACGTCAAACGTCAGAAGCTTGCCTATCCCCATCAGGTAGGCGTCCAGGTTATGCCAGACAACCAGCGGCAGATCTTCCCAGGAGACGTTGAACTTTTGAAAACCCACGTAGTTCGTGTAATACAAAGCCACCAGATCCTGCGCGGACGAGACATGCCGGAACACCCACCACTGCCAGGCCACCACGGCGGGCAACATCGCGCCGAAAAAACGAAGCGATTCGCTATATTGTCTTCTGAGGACAAACACCAGCGGCACGGTGAACAGCAGAGGCAAAGCCGCCGGCTTCATCAGATAAGCCAGCGCCGCGCACAGGCCGCCCAAGAGAGCCAACGGTTGACGCCGGCTTACCAGCAATAACGAAGCCATCAGCAGCGCGGTAAACCACAGCTCCGGCATTAGCGAAATGCTGAGGAGCGCGGCCATGGGGTTCAACGCCGCCACGGCCAGA
>JBBQUE010000227.1:0-5753 GCA_038212805.1 Bryobacterales bacterium
ACCATGTCATATACATACAAGCCCAGGCGGCACAGCCACGCGAGGATTTGGCGGGCGGTGGTCTCGCGGATTCCCACGCAGTAAAAAACCGTCTCGGCAAGCAGGTGGAGTTCCAGCCGGAAGCGGGCCACTTTGGGCGCAAGCCGGAGGTTCCGCGAAGTTTCAAGAATGTGCGCCAATCCGCGGCTGTAAGGCCCGGAAGTATTTTCCAACAAAGGAACCGCCAGCGCCGCGATAGCCGCAACAGAAAGAAACGAAAGCTGAAAACTGGATTCAAACATCTGGCCAGGATCGTAAAGAAGGTAGCCCAGCCCCACCGCCGCCAGCAGATTCATCAGCCGCCGCCGCCGGAAAAAGTACCGGCCCACCAGGTAAAGTGTGAACCCACCCGCGGCCCGGACCGCCGGCGCGCTCCAGCCAGCCACCATGGCGTATAACCATGCAGCCAGCGCGGTACTGAGCAGCGCCATCATCTCTGGAACGAACAGCAACCGCATCAGGAAAAGCAACGTCCCGGCCAGCACGGAGATGTGCATTCCAGAGATCACCAGAGCGTGGAAGGTTCCGGTCCGCCGGAAATGATCGGTCCAGATTTTCTCCATCTTGGTGGTCTCGCCGATCAGGATGGCTTCCATCATCCCGATCGCGTAGGGGTTGCCGGGGTAGAGCGATTCGATCCGTGACAGCGCCAAAGTCCGGAGGCCGAAAATCGCCCCGAGTAGGCGGGATCCACACCGGCCCGGTAGCATCCGGATGGGTTCGCCGGCTCGTACCGAGGCGTTCCAGAAGATATCCCGGCGCGCGGAATAACCAGCGAAGTCGAATGCGCCCGGATTTTGGAAATTCCGGATGGGGCGGAGTTTGGCTTCGAATTCCACGATTTGGCCATACGCCAGATCGGGCAGCGGGTCTCCCTCACGAACCGTCAGGCTAACTCGCGCGCTGGCGTGCGGTGCCAGTTCCAGCGTGAACTGATCCCGGCTCTCGTAAAAAATGGGCGGGTCCACTACACAACCGGAGATGATGACCGTCTCCCGGGATGACGCATCGATACCGGGAGTGCCCTTGGGGCGGTGGAGGACGTCGACGTAAACCCCCAGGGCACAGAGAGTTACCAGTACCGCGCCGAATCCCAAGCGAGGCCCGCGCCTCCAACCAGCCAGGGTCAGGATGGATAAGGCTATCAGCGCGCATAGCGCCTCCCCAGGCTCAAATCGAACGTAGCGCGAGACCAGGATTCCGGTGGCCACCGCGATCAACGGTGCCAGCAGTGGATCTTTCACAATCCAGGTAGTCCCTACCAGGCCGCGAAATTCTCAGCGCATTTCAGCCCAAGGAACGAAACGCGAGCACGGCGTTCAATCCGCCGAAGGCGAAAGAGTTTGAAAGCGCACACTCCAGGTAGTCGCAGCCAAGCCGCGAAGTTCTCAGCGCATTTCAGCCCAAGGAACGAAATGCGAGCACTGCATTCAATCCGCCGTAGGCGAACGAGTTTGAGCAAGCGCGCTCTCCCGGTAGCCGCTACTAAGGCGCGAAGTCCTCAGCGCATTTCAGCCCAAAGAACGAAATGCGAGCACTGCATTCAATCCGCCGAATGCAAAAGAGTTTGAAAGCGCACACTCTACCTGCAAGGCGCGGGCGGCGTTCGGAATCACATCCAGATCGCAAGCCGGATCCGGCGTGGTGTAGTTGGCGGTGGGCGGCAGGATCCCGCGATGCAGGGCGAGCGCCGTCGCCACCGCCTCAATAGCCCCGGCAGCGCCCAGCGCGTGACCATGCATGGACTTGGTGGAACTGACGGCGACACGGTCAGCCTGCGGGCCCAGGGCGGTCCGGATGGCCAGCGTTTCGGTGGCGTCGTTCGCGGGGGTGGCGGTTCCGTGCGCGTTGATATAACCAATTTGTTCCGGGCGCAGTCCGCCATCGTTCAGAGCGCATGCAATGGCCCGGGCGGCTCCGTCCGAGGAAGGCTGGGTGACGTGGTGCGCGTCCGATGACATCCCGAAGCCCGCCAGTTCCGCATAGATACGGGCCCCGCGCGCTTGAGCCGCTTCCAGGGTTTCCAGCACCAGCATGGCCCCGCCCTCACCCAGAATTAAACCCTTGCGTTCCTTGGAGAACGGCCGGCAGGTATCGGGAGATATCACCCGCATGGCTTCCCAGGCTTTCAGGAAACCGAAGCTGAAAACCGCCTCACTCCCTCCCGTGATCGCGGCCTCCACCTGCCCGTTACGGATCATCCAAAAGGCCTGCCCGATGGCATGGTTGGCCGACGAACAGGCGGTGGCAACGGTGTAGGTGGGGCCCGTAATGCCATGTTCCAGGGAAATCCGGCTAGCTGCGCCGTTGGCCATGATCTTGGGAATGGTGAAAGGATTCACACGCCCGGTATTGTTCTTGTAAAGGCTGACAAAGCCTTCATCCTCAGTAGCTTGGCCTCCAACGCAGGAGCCGGTGACGATGGCCATGCGATCCTTCATCGCGGACGAAATCACCAGACCCGAATCTTCGATTGCTTCCCGGGCGGCCACCACTCCATACTGGGCGAAGCGGTCCAGCAGACTTGCCTGCTTGGCCTCGAAATAACGCAACGGATCATAACCCCAGACCTCCGCGCCGTTCTGGAAACGGATTTCCTTCAGATCCACCCTTTGCATGGCGCGAATGCCCGAACGCCCGTTGATTAGTGCGGTCCAGAACTCCTCGCGGTTATTGCCCAAGGCGGAAATCACACCCATCCCCGTTATCACTACCCGGCGTTGAATCACTTGGCTTGACTCACTGGGCGGCGACCGGAGCTCCGGTATCCCCTTTAGCGCTCTCCAGCAGCGTGCGGATACCCTCCACCATCTGGCGAACCGTTCGCAGGGCCTTCGCCGCATCGTCGGGAATGCTAATACTAAACTCGTTCTCCACCGCAAACAGAATGTTGATGCCATCCAGAGAATCGATTTTCAGCTCTTCAAACGTGCTGTCGATGGTGATGCTCTCGACTGGAATATGTTGGGTGGCCGCGATCACAGCGATCACGCGCTTCTCTAAGTCGTCGGGCATAAAATTTCGCTCACCTTCTCAAATTGAAATCCCTGGCCGATCAGGAGCGGTACCAGCCGCCTCACCGCGCCAAGGGTTACCCGGATGTCCGGTTCGGGAGTTAACTCCCGCCCATCGTGCAGGCAAAAAATGGCCCCATTTCTGGCTCCCCGGACGAGGTGAGTCACGATAGCCGCTTCCGGCCACTTCCAGTCTACGCCAATCCGGGTCCACATTACGCCGGTCAGCCCCAAGCTCCGCTGCGCCTGGCGGAGACCAAACCATCGGATCCCAAAGGGTGCCCGGAAATAGCGGGGCTCTGCTCCCGTGGCTTCGCGGATCGCGCGCTGTGCCTTCGCTAACTCCTCTCGAATAAAAGCGCCAGACCGGAAGTGAAAGTAGGGATGGGTATCGGAATGGTTACCGATTTCATGCCCCGCCCGGACTACCAACCGGGCTATCTCCGGCAATCGCCGCACGTTCGCCCCACAGACGAAAAACGTCGCTTTCACATGAAACTCCGCCAGCAGGTCAAGCAGGGCGGGCGTGGATTCCGAGGGGCCGTCATCAAATGTTAACGCAATGGACCGGCGCGTGCCCACTCCCCTGCATACAGAAGGCGCTAACCAGGATGAGCAGGGGTGGCGTACCGCATAAGCCAAAAGCGCGGCCGAGGAAGCTAAGCCCGCCGTTACACTGGAAATCCACATGGCTACTTCCCGTACCACTGCTCGCTGTGATCCGAGGTCACGGCTTTCGTTTGCGCCGGGGAATCGATGTGGAAGTACGACCACGGCCCGGGAAGCCACGGGTATTGCTCAATAACCCCTTCGTTTACTTCCACTCCCAAGCCAGGGCTCCGCGGGACGATTAGATCCCCCTGCTCGATTTGCAGGGGATGCTTCAGGATCTCGTCGGCTAGCGGAAACGGGTAAATTCCCGGCTTGCCGCCATGGGAGTAACAGGGGTATTCCAGCCACTCCACCAGATTCTCCGGCCAGCAGACACCCAGTTGGGCCGCCGCCATCACTTCGAGCGCGGTTCCCCAGCTGTGAAAAGCAAATCTCAGGTTCGCGTGCTCAATCTCTGGAAACAGGCGGCGGGCTCCGGGATATCCACCCTGGCACAGAATGTCCATCTGGACATAATCCACGCATCTGGTGGAAATCAAGTCGAGAAAACCGGCTTCGTCGGGTTCATGCTCGCCGCTGGCTATAGCGACGTGGCCTGCGCGCTGCAGCTCGCGATATCCCGCATGGTCCGCTGGCGGAAGGGGTTCTTCGAGCCATGCCACATTCCACTCCCCGAGTTGGCGCGCCATCCGTTGCACCTCGCCAGGCCCATAGGAGCGGTCGCCCATGCGCCACCAGGTGTGCCCGTCCACCATAAGATCGAAATCCGGACCCACGGCCTCGCGCATCAGGCGTACAGCTTCCAGATCCTGATCCGGACCGATGCCAGGACGCATTTTGTAGGCACGGAATCCCAGACCCGCGATGGCGGCGGCCTCATCCGCATACTCCTGCGGACGCATATACATGCCCGCGCTGCCATATAGCGTAATATGGTCCCGAACCCGGCCACCCAGCAATTCAGAGACGGGTACGCCCAGCGACTTTCCCAGAAGATCGTAAAGCGCGATTTCCACCAGGCAATACAGCCGGAGCAGGTTGGGGGCATACTTGGCGGGCCCTTCCAGGAACTGAATCCGCAAAGCGTCCGGGTCTGCCAGCATGCGGCCTTCGAGGAACGGGGCAACGCCGCAGTCAATGCCGTCGCGCGCCTTCTCACTTCCCTCCCCCGGCGCATATCCCACCAAACCGTTTTCGGTCTCAACACGAATCAACATCGCATCCCGCTTGAGGATGGTGCGATGCCCTCCGTGGTACCGCAGCTTGAGGGGTTCCGGAAGCGGGTAGGACAGCAAATGTGAGCGAACCGAGACAATCTTCACACTATGTATTCACAGGGTAGCAGTCCTTCCATGGCTTGGAGGCGGCAGCCCTCCCAATTTCGATGCCTGCCTGCCGCGGCTGCCGGATTAGACGGAGCTTGAACCCGAAGGCACCGGGGCGAAGTTGACCAGATCTAAAGAGCGCGAAGAAAGCTGATGAGTTGTCCTCGCTCGACAGGCTCCAACTTCAATCCGAATTCATGCCCCTTGATCGCACTGGTCGCCACGCCTGGCGGTCTGAATACTCCCGGAACGTGAGTCTCTTTCAGACGATCCGGGTCAAACATTTCTTCCAGGCTGGCGGCCGATCCCTCGTGCAGATAGTGGCCTCGGTACCACACACCTTTCAGCGAAGGGATCTTGTAATATCCCGTGCCCTTACGCGTCGCGAGCGCCAGTCCCGGGTCTGTGCCCACAGACATCGGCAAAACATCCAGCGTGGCTGATTTGTTCTTCGGCGGCGCAAAACCCTGTGCCAGCGTCAGCTTATTGCTCGTATAGAGGGGTGGCGTGTGGCACATCGTGCAACCCTCGCGCGCGAAGATCTTTTGTCCGGCCTCGGCCTTCGAATCGAATGGATTCGGATTGGTTGGGGGCTGCAAGGAATAGATGTACAGCGCGAGCGCGTATAGCGCCTCATCCGGCAATCTCGCCTGAACTCTCTTGGTGTCAGGTGAAAGCATATGATGAGGGCCGAAATCCGCCGTCTCGGCAAAGCTCACCAGCGCCGCGTACCGCATCAGGTCACCGATTCCGCGGTTTAAAT
>JBBQUE010000228.1:0-5745 GCA_038212805.1 Bryobacterales bacterium
AAGGTGCTTTCCCTGCCGGTAGATCTTCAGCTCCGTCAGCGGATTCCCCACATCCCCCAACCGCTCCCGGATCGCATCCAGCACCTTACGGAGGTGCGCCGCCGCAATCTTGCTGGTCCGCAGCCCCACCAGAGTCTTCAGCGCCAGCAGCCCGGAGAAGTCAAACGTCTGGGAAGCCTCCAGGAATTTCTGCTTCTCCCATCTCCGAAGTTGCCGTTCCGATACGCCCAGCACACGCCGCACTTCCTCGCGGGAGTAGGACTGCTTGGTCTGGTCAATCGGCACGGAGAAAGGATAACACTGACGCCTTAATGAAGATATAGTCTATAGACAGTGGCACTCATCCGAGGGATGCTGGCGCGGCCAGGCCTTATCTGGTTCGCGTCCGCCCTGGCGCTCGCCGTAGCGCTCAGCGTGGTACTTGTCCGCCAGTCGAATAACCACGTCAATCAACACGCCAAGGTGTACCGTGTCGGCTACGGCAACGACACGCCATATCATTTTGTAAATGCCGATGGCAAGCCGGCTGGCTTGGCGGTGGATATTGTCAGGGAAGCGGCTCGCCGCCGTGGCATCGCGCTCGAGTTCCGCACCAGCCCTACCCCCGGTATTCCGTCGATTCAGAAGGGTGAAACCGACTTCTGGGTTCTCATGACCGTTCGTCCGGAGCGCCGTGAACTGCTCCACATCACCGATCCGTTCCTGGTAACCGAAACCAGCCTGCTGATTGTGGATTCCAGACCCTCCAGGCAGCTTTCCGATTTTCAGTATGCCCGCGTAGCCACCCGCGACTTCGACACCTACCAGCGCAGCTTAAAGAGTATCCTTCCCCATGCCATTCCAGTACCCGTGGCTTCCACGGAAGACGCCATCATAGCTCTCAACGAAGGGCGCGCCGAAGCCGCCCTGCTCAACCAGTTCACCGCCACCGGAGCGTTGATGAGCGGTATCGGCCGGAAACCGCTGCGCCTTCTGAACACGCCGCTGCCGAGGGCACCGCTGGGCTTGGCCAGCTCCTTTGAGACCCAGGACATCGCGGACGAGATTCGAGACGGGATTCGCGCCATGGCCCAGGATGGCACCCTCAACAGGCTGGCCCAAACCTGGGGCTTCTTCACCAGTTTCAGTACCGATATCATCTCTACCATTGAGAGCGACAAGCAGCAAAACCGCATGCTTTGGGCCGGCGTGAGTATTCTTTTCGCCGTTGTGGTTCTGGTTGGAATCATGGCTTATCGCCTACGGGAACAGCGCAACGCGGCCAAGGAAAACGAAAGGCGCAGGAAGCTCAGCGAAGAGCGGTGGGAGCTGGCCTTGCGCGGCGCAAACGACGGCATCTGGGATTACGAACCCGCCGGTCCGCGCGTGTATCTCTCCGACCGGTGGAAAGAGATGCTCGGGTTCGCGCCCGAAGAACTCCCCAACCATCGGGACAGTTGGATCGGCCGCATCCACCCCGAGGATTCAGAGTGGGTGCAAAGAACCTTCCTGGATCATCTTGCCGGCAAGAGTGACATGCTTTCCATGGAATACCGCATGCTCCACCACGACGGCTCTTATCGCTGGATTCTCTCGCGGGGCCGGGCGCTTTGGGATGCCGCCGGCCGGCCCCTGCGTATGACCGGATCGAACACCGACACCACCGAGCGCAAGCTGGCCGAACAGGAACTCCGGTCCGCCCAGGCCAAGGCCGAATTCGCCAACCGCGCCAAGAGTGAATTCCTCACCAACATGAGCCATGAGATCCGCACTCCCATGAACGGCATCCTGGGCGCGGCCGAGCTTCTTTCCTCCACGCCGCTGACCGGCGAGCAGGCGGAATATCTGGAGATCATTGCGTCCTCCGGGACCAATCTGCTCGCGCTGATCAACGACATTCTTGATCTGTCCAAGATCGAGACCGGGCATCTGGTTCTGGAGCGCACGGAGTTCGAACTGGCCCACGTGATCTGTCCCGTCATCGACCTGATCGGCCTCAAAGCCGCCGCCCGCGGCCTGGATCTGCAGTTGGATATGCAGCTTGGGCCCTATGCCACCATGGTGGGCGACCCCGCCCGGCTCAGGCAGGTGCTGCTGAACCTGCTGGGAAATGCGGTTAAGTTTACCGAAGCCGGGCGGGTGTTGCTCTCCGTCCGGACCCTCGAACCCAGCCGCCCCGGGGAAATCGAGTTTGCCGTTTCGGATACCGGAATTGGGATCCCGCCGCATAAGCTGCAAACCATCTTTGAAGAATTTACCCAGGTGGATTCCTCCACCACCCGCAAATACGGGGGCACCGGCCTGGGCCTCGCCATCAGCCGCCGGATCGTGGAAAGCATGGGGGGCACCCTCTCAGTAACCAGCGCCTTGCGCGCCGGAAGCACCTTCACCTTCAGCGTTCCCGTTGAATCGAGTGTACTGACCGCGTCCTGACCGGGCGGCCGCTTGGGGGAAGCTACCGGGGGGCGATGGCGGCTTCGAGATAGCGCGGATCGTGGTTGAAGATGGGGATTTCGCTGTCCACGCGCCAGCCTCCACCGGCTTCGCGGACCACGGCGCGGCCGCGCTTGAAATCGGCAGGCTGTTTGGCCCAGTTGATTCCCTTGGCAGGCAGAAGGTCATGCTTTTCGGCGCTGGATTTTCCCAGCAGTTCCTGGTGGGTGAAATGCGCCGAGGCCAGCATGTTCAAGCTGTTGGCGGAGGCGTCGAGTTGACGCCATAGCAGGTATTTCTCCACTTCGGCTCTTTGTGCGATAACCAGCACGCGCGCATCGAACGCGCCCGGCTGATCCGAAGCGAAGGCCTGGTTGAAGGCAGCGGTGAACAGGCTGGCGGACACGGACACCATTTTCTGTACGTTGCCATCGAACCAGAGAGCCGCGCCGGCGGGTTCGGTATCGGTGAGGACGAACGAATATTCGTCGCTCTGGCCGTAAGCGAAACGGCAGCCAATCATCTCCGCGGAGAGGTGCAGGGCAGCGGCATCTAGCGCATCGGCCAGGCGGCGGCAGTAGGGGCGTTCCAGCTTCCTGGTGAACTGGTGGAAGGCGCGGCCATCGATGCGGATGATGACGTGCGTGCGGCGCGGGACGTAGAGGCGCAGGGCGTCCTCATAATCGCGCTTCATCTGTTGTCCCAGTTCGTCTTTCATCCTGCGCCCAGCCTCAATTGTGGCAAACTTGAGGGCGTGCGGATCGTGCTGGACACCAATGTGCTGATCTCGGCGGCGCTGAAGCCGGATGGACTGGAGGCACAGGTGGTGAATGCCGCGATTGCGGGACAGCTGGAGGCGTGGGTGACGGCCGAAGTGTGGGCGGAGTACGAAGAGGTGTTGGCGAGGCCCAAGTTTGCCGGGGTACGGGATGCGTCACGCCGGATACTGGAAGCCCTGCAGGGGAGGGCGCGGAGAACGGCGGCTTCCGCGTGCGCGGCTTTGGCGAGCGATGAGGACGATAACCGGTTTGTGGAGTGCGCCCAGGCAGCGGAGGCGCAATTTCTGGTTACGGGAAATCTGCGGCATTACCCGGCCGAGTTTGGGCCGACGAAGGCGGTGAATGCGCGCGGGTTGCTGGAGAATTATTTCCCGCGATAGGCTTTGAGCATCCAGGAGCCGGTCTTCCCCTTCAGCATTGGGAGTATCGGCCTGGCGCACTTTTCGCGCCTGCGCGGCACGCCCGCAAGGGCGAACGGGGTGAAATTGCCGGACTTCCGGTCCCTTCCTGGAAATGGTCCGGACAACCCGGCCAGGATCCGGAAGATGAATTAGGGGATCATAATGGGCCGGGCTTCTTGACGAACCTCTCCAGAATGGCGTCGGCGGTGCGGTAGGTGAGTGCCAAAGCTGTCAGGGTTGGGTTGCCCGAGGGGTTTTGCGGGAACGCGGAAGCGCCCACCACAAACAGGTTCGGCACCTGCCAGTGCTGCTGGTAAGTGTTCACCACGGAGGTGGCTTCGTTGGCACCCATGATTGCGCCGCCCTGGATGTGGGTGGATTGGTAACGCCCCGCGTCGTAGTGCTTCAAACCGGGAAACGGGGTGACTTCGGTGGCACCCATGGCCTTCGCGATTCCGGCGGCTTTGACGCTCATGAAGGCGGCCATGCGGCGTTCGTTATCCCGCCAGTCGAGGGTGAAGCGCAAGAGCGGATCGCCAAAGCGGTCGGTGTAGGTGGGGTCGAGATCCATGTAGTTGCCGCGGTAGGCCAGATGCTCACCATAGAACGAGAGGCGGCCGGTGCGGTCGTAGGAATTGATCGCGGCCTTCTTCCATTCCGAACCCCAGCCGGCCTTGACGGATGCGGGCAGCACGCCGAAGTTCGCCATGGGCCGGAAGCCGTAACAGACGGTATAAATTGACCCGCCGCGCAGGAAGTCCACCTGGCTGTGGTCGAAGACGTCGGCATCGAAGTCGTTGATGGCGATGCCGGCCGAGCCCGCGCCCATGAAGCGGTTCAGGGGTTTGGGGAAGTAGGCCGTCGCGGCCGGGATGGAAATCTGGTGCGTCAGGTTGCGGCCCAGCGTGCCCTCTCCGGTGGCTGGATTGTAGGGCTGGCCGATCTTAGAGAGCAGCAGAAGGCGGCTGTTGTTGAGCGTCCAGGAACAGAGAAACACCAGGCCCGCGGGCTGGAAGATCTCTTCGCCCTGGGCGTCTACGTAAACCACGCCGGTGGCGCGTCCGGCTTCGCTTTGAATGCGCTTCACCCAGCAATGGGTGCGCAGGTCAAAGTTCTTGCGCCCGCGCAGCACCGGCAGGAGAGTATTGGTAGGCTGCGACTTGGCGCCGATCATGCAGCCGAACCGCTCGCAGTAGCCGCAATAGCTGCAGCCCGCGCGGGACACGCCATCGGGGTTGCGATAGGCCTGGCTGGTGGTGGCGGCGGGAAGCGGATAGGGGTGGTAGCCCATGCGGTCCGTGGCGTCTTTGAACAGCGCCGCGAGATAGGGCATCTTCATGGGCGGCGTGGGGAACTCTTCGCTGCGCGGACCTTCAAACACGTTGCCGCCGGGCACGATTCTGCCTTTCAGGTTGCCCGCTTTGCCGGAGATGCCCATCATCTTTTCAGCGCGCGTATAGTAGGGTTCCAATGTCTGGTAGCTGATACCCCAATCCTGAATGGCATGGTCTTCGGGGAGCCGCTTCGCGCCGTACTTTTCGACGGTGCGGGTATGCAGATCGAAGGCGTCGGGCGGGTAGCGGTAGGAGATGCCGCTCCAATGCTCACCCGCTCCCCCGACGCCGGTGCCGGGCAGGAAAGATCCGTGTTGGCGCACGGGTAGGGCACGGTCGCCGGTCTTGTGGCGGAAGGTGATGGTTTCCTGGGAGATGTCCTGCATCATTTTGAAACGCAGCCCGTAATCGAGTTCGTCCATGCCGTCCACGTATTCGCGCGGCTGGTGGGGCGCGCCTCGTTCCAGCACGGTGACGTTCAGGGCGCTGCGGGTGACCAGTTCCTTGGCCACCAGCAGACCGGTCCAGCCGCCGCCGACGATCACCACATCCACTTCGGGGAGACGTTTCACGCTTCATCCTCCGAGGGCTTTACCGGGTGACCCAGGATTTGCTGCAGGGACAGGGGAACGGGACGGAATTCGCGGCTGCCGGTGACGTTCAGGGCTGTGCCGCCGCCGTATTCGCGCGGCTGGCGGGGCGCGCCTCGTTCCAGCACGGTGACGTTCAGGGCGCTGCGGGTGACCAGTTCCTTGGCCACCAGCAGACCGGTCCAGCCGCCGCCGACGATCACCACATCCACTTCGGGGAGACGTTTCA
>JBBQUE010000229.1:0-5744 GCA_038212805.1 Bryobacterales bacterium
GATTTTGCGTTTATCGATGCCGACAAGCCTTCTTATCCCGAATACTATGAACTGGCATTGCAGCTGTTGCGGACCGGCGGGCTGATGGCGCTGGACAACATGTTGCAACGAGGGGCAGTGGTGGACCCGTCCGACACCTCCGAAAACACCGTGGTAATCCGTAACTTAAACTCATACATTGCCGCGGACCTCCGCGTACTAGCGACCCTGCTCCCACTGGGCGACGGTGTAACGTTGGTGGTAAAAAAATGATCCTGCCCCTCTACACCCAGTTTGGCGGCTTTAATCCCGAGGCTTCCGGCTTGGCGCATTTGCTGTCGTACGCCGGAATTGTTTCGCCGCATGATCGCAAGCCGCTGTCGGAAACCATGCTGCTGGGAATCGCAGGGGGCGTGGGGGGCGGCTACTGGCTGTTTGAGTTTGGCGCTGAAGCTAACGTGTTTATTGGTACCCGGCACTTGTGGCAAAGTCCCAAGCTCTATCTGGAAAATGCGTGCAAGCGTCTGGGAATTACGCCGGAGTTCAAGGAAACCGGGGGCGTGAAGGCCGCTGAGAAGCATCTGACCGACGCGCTGGATTCGGGCCGGCCTGCCCTGGTGTGGGTGGATATGGCGAACATGCCATATTCGGGCCTGCCTAAGAACCTGAGCGGCATGTTGTATCACTATGTGGTGGTCTATGGCGTGGACGAAGCCGGTTTCCACCTGGCCGACCGCGTTCCGCATGGCTTGACAGTGACGCGCAAGGAACTCTCGACAGCCCGTTCGCGCATCTCATCCAGTAAGAACCGTTTGATGACGATCAGCCCGCCGCCGGCGAAGATCAATCTGAAGGACGCGATCCTCAATGGCATCCGCTTCGGTTGCGCCGAGCTGAACAATCCTAAAATTGCGAACTTCGGTTTACCGGCGCTGGCCAAATGGGCCGAACTGGTAAATCATCCCGAGGACAAGAAAGGTTGGCCGCAGGTGTTCGCGGCTGGGAATCATCATTTTTACGCAGCCTTGCGGTGGAGCTTCGTCTACATCGAGATTTACCAGAGTCCCGGCGGGGCATTCCGCGGCATGTACGCCGATTTCCTGGATCAGGCCGCGGCGGTGGTGAAGCGGCCAGCCCTGACCGAGGCCGCTGCCCGGTATCGCGCCTTAGCCGCTGAGTGGCGCGCGCTCGCCTACGCTTTCCTGCCCGATGCCTGCCCGCCGCTGCGGCAATTGCGCGACTTGTTGCTGCAGAACAGCGCTGCCCGTGTAGGGGGTGCCCTTCTGGAGGAAATCGCCCAGAGGAACGAGCAAATCGCGGTGCTGCAGCAAGGCTTGCGCGAACAACCCCCTTACACCGCCGGCGACCGGGCCGCGCTGTTTGCCGACCTGCAAGTGCGCATCCGGCGGATCCACGCGGCGGAGGTGGAAGCTTGTGACGCGTTGGCCGCGGCGGTAGCCTGATATGAAACTGGCCGCGGATGCACGCGGATAAACGCGGATAAGAAAAACTCCAGCCCTTTCTTGCTTTGGTCTTATCCGCGTCCATCTGCGTGCATCCGCGGCCATTTCCTTTTAGTCTCGCGTACCTGTGGGATCCTGCAACATATGCGATTCATCCCGCTTTGTGCGTACTTCGCGGCCACTGCGCTTTTAGCTAGTGATGCCTACCCGCCCCCGCGTTTCACCGATCCGGAGCGAGTCCGCAAGTTGGAATCAGCGCTGCCCGAGATCGATCAGATTTTCCGGCGCTATGCAGCCGCCCAGAGAGTTCCTGGCATGGTGTGGGGGCTGGTTATCGATGGACGCCTGGCACACGTGGAATCGGCGGGTGTCCGGGACCGGTCTTCGAATGCGCCCATCACGCCCGGGACCGTCTTTCGCATTGCCTCCATGACGAAAAGCTTCACGGCGCTGGCCATCCTGAAACTGCGGGATGAGGGCAAGCTTTCGCTGGAGGATCCGGTGGCGAAGTGGATTCCCGAATTCGCGCGCATGGAATTGCCCACGCGCGACGCTGCGCCGCTGCGAATCCGGCAACTGCTCAGCCACAGCGCCGGCTTCCCGGAGGACAACCCGTGGGGCGATCAGCAACTGAGCGCGAGCGACAAAGACCTGGATCAGTGGCTACGGCGTGGCATTCCGTTTTCGACGCCGCCGGATACGCGGTATGAATATTCCAACTACGCCTTCGGGCTGCTGGGCCGCGTGGTAACGAAGGCTTCCGGCATGCCATACGAAAAGTATGTCCGCGCGGAGATTCTGAGCAAACTACACATGGATTCCTCCACGTTTGAGTACTCTGATGTGCCCGCCGTGGACCGTGCGGTGGGGTATCGGCTGCAACCCGACGGCACATACCTGGACGAGCCTCCTTTGCCGCACGGCGTTTTTGGTTCCATGGGCGGGCTGCTGACCAACGCTACGGATATGGGCAAGTACGTGGCCTTCCACCTCTCCGCGTGGCCGCCGCGCGATGAAGCCGACACGGGTCCCGTACGGCGCAGTTCCGTGCGCGAGATGAGCCATCTGTGGACACCCTCAAACCTGACCGTGAGACGTGGCCCGTCCGGGGTTATCCAGGCATCGGAAACGGGCTATGGCTATGGACTCCGCATCACCACCGATTGCCGCTTTGAACGCATCGCGGGTCACGGTGGCGGGCTGCCGGGTTTCGGCTCGTACATGGCTTGGCTGCCGGATTATGGCGTCGGCATGTTTGCCATGGCGAGCCTGACGTACTCCGGCCCGTCTGAGCCCATCAGCCAGGCATTGGATGTGCTGCTCAAGACCGGTGGCCTGCAAAAGCGCGAGTTGCCCGCCGCACCCATCCTGACCCAGACGCGCGATCATATTGTGAACTTGTGGAAGGCGTGGGACGATGCCGGGGCGAAGCAGATGGCTGCGATGAACCTGTTTCTGGATGCGCCCGTGGCGCAGCGCCGCGCACAGATGGACGCTCTGAAAAGCGAGGTAGGCGAGTGCCCCACGGTGGGCCCGGTGATAGCGGAAAACTGGCTCCGGGGGCAGTTCAACATGACGTGCGCGAAGGGCTCCGTCGCGGTGTTCTTCACGCTGGCACCCACGCAACCGCCCCTGGTGCAGCACCTGGAGTTCCGGAAAATCGATTCGAGCATCGATGCGGGCAAGGTGCGGATGGGTGCGCCCACCGGCCCTCCCAGTGGGGTATCTTGCGTGGAATAGGTGTTATGAAGCCAGCCGGCGCTTGCGGAGTTCGTCGAAGCTAACGGCCAGAATAATCACGGCTCCAATGATGACCTGCTGCCAGTACGGATTAATACCCAGCAGGTCGCTGCCGTTGGCGAGCAGGCCCATGATGAACGCGCCCACCAGCGTTCCCAGCACGCTACCTTCCCCGCCCCGCAGGCTGCCGCCTCCGATGACGACGGCCGCGATGGCCTGCAGTTCGTAGCCCTGGCCACCGGTGGGTTGGCCCGTCATGAGACGCGAGGCTTCAATCATGCCCGAGAGCCCCGTCAGCAGGCCCGCAATGGCATAAACGGAAATGGTGACGAACTTCACTGGTACCCCGGCATAGAAGGCCGCGTCCGAATTGCTGCCGATGGAAAAAGCGTATCGTCCCAACCTGGTATGTTCCAATACAACGTGCATGGCGGCCGCGCAGACCAGCAGCAACCCCAACACGAAGGGTACGCCCAGAACCGTCCCTTCCCCCAGATATGAGACTGAAGGCGGAATATCGTGCACCGGTAATCCGTTTGAGAAGATCAACGCGAGCCCGCGGTAGATCCCCATGGTGCCCAGCGTGACGATGAAGGGGTTGATGCGGAGCGATGTGATCATGGCCCCGTTCGCCAATCCGCAGACAGTGCCGGCGAACAGACCCACGGCCATGCCCGCGGGGATTCCAAGCTTGTTCTCCATGATGGTGGTGCCCAGCAGGCCGCTCAGGGCCAGGATGGAACCCACCGACAAATCGATACCGCCGGAAATGATGATCAGCGTCATGCCCAACGCCATGATGTTGATCACGGCGGTTTGCCGGACCACGCTGGACAGGTTGGTGGGCGTCAGGAAGTTGGGCGAAGCGATCGCCAGGATCAGGAACAAGGCTATCAGCGTCAGGAACGGGAGCAACCGTTGGATCATTGAGAAACCTCGGTATCGAAAGCGGCGAAGCGCATGATCTGGTCCTGCGTGCAGTGGCCAGGCAGTTCGGCGGTGATGCGGCCTTGGCGCATGACCAGAATACGGTCTGTGACTTGGAGCAATTCGGACATTTCAGAGCTAACCATCAGGATGGCAGCGCCCTCAGCGGCCAGGGAATCCATCAGTTCGAAGACCTCCACCTTGGCACCGACGTCGATGCCCCGGGTGGGTTCGTCGAATAGGAAGACGCGCGCGCCCCGAACCAGCCACTTGGCGATCACCACCTTCTGTTGATTGCCTCCGCTTAGCCGGCCGGCCTTCTGGCGGGGCGAATCGAACCTTATGTGTAGCTTGGCGCCAAATTCCTGAGCCAGGCGGCGTTCCTCGGCCAGGCGCAGAAATCCTCCCGGGCTGAGGCGTGGGATGCTGGCCATGGTGATGTTGTAAGCGATCGGTAGAGCGGTAGCCAGACCGGTCTTCTGGCGGTCTTCAGGGATGAGCGCGAGGCCCGCGGAGACAGCTTCGCGCGGAGACCGGATGTGGACCTCCGCGCCGTTGATCCAGAGCTTGCCGCTATCGATAGGGTCGATTCCGAAGATGGCCCGGCAGAGTTCGGTCCGGCCAGCGCCCACTAAGCCGGCCATGCCGACAATCTCGCCGGCGCGTAGGGTAAGGGTGATGTCGTGCAGAACGCCCTTGCGGGTCAGGTTGTGAACGCGCAGCCGTTCTGCGCCGGGCGGGCGGGGCTGGCGGCTGTAGATGGCGGCGACTTCGCGACCCACCATGTGGTGAATCAACTGTTCGGTGGTCAGATCTTTGAGTGGGCCGGTGTGGACTGTTTGGCCATCGCGCAGCACGGTAACCCGGTCCCCGATCACGCGCAACTCTTCCAGCCGGTGGGTGATATAAATCACGCCCATGTTGCGGGCGCAGAGCGACTTCACGATGCGGAAGACGCCTTGGGTTTCGGCCTCCGAGAGGGACGAGGTGGGTTCGTCGAAGATGAGCAGGCTGGAGCCCTGCTGGATGGCGCGGCAGATTTCGACGAGTTGCTTCCCCGCGGGGCTGAGCTTCTCAACGCGCCCTTCAGCTTCGAGCGGGAAGCCGTGCTCTTCAATCAGCCGGCGGGCGCGCTCCACCATTTTGCGCCGATTCACCCAGCCGAAGGGGAGGCGATCCTCGCGTCCCAGAAAGATGTTTTCCGCAACGGAGAGATGGGGCGCCAGCAGGGATTCCTGGTGCACCATGGCGATGCCGTTATGCGCGGCTTCCGCCGGATTCCGGAAGCGGACGGGCTGCCCTTGCCAGAGCATTTCGCCCCCGTCGGCCTGCTGCATTCCGGCCACAATCTTCATAAGCGTGGATTTGCCAGCCCCGTTTTCACCCATCAACAGGTGGACTTCGCCAGCGTTGACCGAGAGGTTGCCGTCACGAAGAGCCGTGACTCCGCCAAATCGTTTTTGGATGCCGTTGAGCGCGAGCAGCATGAGCGGAATTACCAAGTATGCCATGCAAACGAATGCGAGGCACGGGACTGGCGTGGTAAAGTATGAAGGTGATCTTGGCTTAGGCAGGATTGCGGCCGCCGATTTTTTCCCGAAAGGGCGCGTAGCTCAACTGGCAGAGCAACTGACT
>JBBQUE010000230.1:0-5738 GCA_038212805.1 Bryobacterales bacterium
CTACTGGAGCCGGATTGAAGCGTCGGTCAAGGGCCGCGACGGGTTCTCCGTCACCAAGGCCACGTGCCCGCCCAGCGTTCCCACCTGCTACACGTTCAAAGGCCAGCGCCCGCTGCTGATCCTGGCGCTCAGCCGGTCCGGATCCCTGAAGCGGCTGTTCGGCGGATTGCGCCAGGCATTCTCTGAAATGTCGATCAAGGACGTCGCCGAACTGCAATTGGCACCGGTATTGGACCGCCCTCTGCAACTTTCGCTCTCCGCGCCCAAGGCTACGCTGTCTGCGATGAAGATCCCGGCCGCTAGCGGCCAACTCTTTTGCGCCGTTCCACAGAACCAGCAATTGAAGCTTTCGGTATTGCTGAAGCCCGCTCCGTCTTCGACGGCGCTCGAGCCTTCCGAACCACGTGGATCTGGCGTTGAGTTCACGGAACGCCCCGCATGGCTGCATCACGAAGCCGGGCTCACCGATCCCGGCGACGGCGCTCAGCATCACGAACTCACCATCCTCTGCATGAAGCCGGGCTTCAGCCTGAGTGGTTCCTCCGACATCAAAGGGAAGCTGGCCGTCCGCTATCGCGTGGAGCGCCGGGCCGTAAACGGCTGGTGGACCCAGATGAACGCGGAGAACTCCTGGGAATATCCGTACAAGATCTACAAGCTCTCACAAGTGGTGAAAACAATTCATGATCAGGCGCTGAAGAAGGCCGTTGACAAGCCAGCCAGCCTGGATCTCACCATGCGGTCGCAAAACTAGATGCATGGTTTTTGGAGTTTTGTCCAAGCCTACCTGTCCAACGGGGCTTTCCCCCTGCTTCACTTGTTGATCGCCGCCGCCGCCGGTTACCTGATCGTTGCCTGGCGAAAGACCGCTTTCGCCAGGATCCCCATGGCGGCATCCATCTCGCCGGAGCAGTATCAGAACGCGGTGGAGAGCCTGGCCCCCTTCGATGTGTATTTCGATTTCTGCTCCAGCGCGTTCATTTTTATCGGGCTGCTGGGCACGATCGGGGGATTCTTCGGCGCAGTCCCGCAGCTCAAGAACGAGAATTACGATTTTCACGATGTGGAACGCGCCCTGGCCACCAGCGGCATAGGCATTGTTCTGGCCATCCTGCTGAACGCGTATACCAGTTGGTTTTACCGCTTTGGGATCAGCCCTCGTCTGGAATCCGCGCGCGGGAGGATTGGCACCAGTTCCTTGCAGAGCGTGATATCGCAAAACCTGATTGAGCAAGCCAGCCTACTGCGCGTGGCGCTCGCCCAGTTTGACCGCGGAGTGCAGGATCTCACCTTGTCCATGCGGCGCATCGACGCGTCCATTTCCGATTCCACCAACGCTGTCGCGGCCTTGAGCAACACCACCACGGAGAACGCAGTCCGGCTGGAGGGCACCATCGCCAGACTCGATGCCCTGCCGAACACCTTGGGTGATGGGATTCAGACCGTTTTCGATCAGGCGGTCGCTTCCTTCCGGAGTATCGCCACCGATTTTGAAGGCGTGGTGAACAGCGTGGGAGGGATCCCGGTTCAGGTCCACCGCAAGATGACCGAAGCGCTTGATCCGCAAGTGCAAACTCTGGAGGCCCTGCGTACTGAGGTTACCGGCTTGTTCGACCGCTCCAAGAACCTGCCCGCCGAAATGCATGAGGCGATTCAGGCCATCACGTTGCAATGTCAAAGGATGCTTCAGAGCCAGAACGAGGCCTTCAACGCGGAGCTCGCAAAGAAAGCGCAACAGCTTATCGAGAGCCAGATCAGTCTGCTCATGAAGGCGCAGCACGAACTCACGCAGCGCTCGGATGTCTTGAAGGACAGCTTCGGCAAGGTCTTCAATGAGGAGAAGACTCTGATCCACGATGCCATCATGGCATCCATGGGCGAGATGCACCGGCTGGTGATTGCACAGCGCGATCAACTCCGTGAAGTGGGTGCCAGCCTTCCGGACGAAGTGCTTGCGGCGCACCGTGATTTGCTGCTCAAGACCTCAAAGCTGAGTGGAGACCTGGTGGCCAGTTCAGACCGGTTGGCTGGTACCCTGGCCGAATTGCCCGCCGCCTTCGCCGCCGCCGAACCGCTCTCGGCGAATTTGAACGAAGCAGGGAAGGCGCTGCTCAGTATGGCTCAGACTGCGCGGGACCTGACCGCCCAGCAAGCGCGCGACAGTCAGCAGATTTTTCGCACCCCCAAGACGAGTCTGTTATTGCCTCTCCCGCCGAAGCCCGGATTCCTGGACCGCGCGCGCAACTTGTTGAGGTTCCGTGCATAGCACCAACCGCTATCGCGTTACGGCCTGGATGGTGTTCGCCGACTTTTTCGCGGCTCTCGCGCTGCTTGCCATGACGCTCTACGGAGTCCAGAGGCAGAAGAACATCGCCATCACCAGCGCCGATCGCAGCCTCACCCAATTGCTCTGCCGCTCCCTGCGGCGCGAACTGCCCGGGTATGCGAAAACCATCACATGCGACATCCGCAACTCGTCTATCTCTCTTCCCGAGGTGCTGCTGTTTGCCTACGGCAAGGCTGAAATTAGCCACCAGGGCAAGGTGGACGCCGTGGTCCGCGCCCTGTTTTCCGCCAAGGAAGAGTGGAAAGATCGCAAGGCGTTCTTGCTGATCCTGCGCGGGCATGCCGACGCGAGTGGCAACACCAGGGCGAATCTTGAATTGTCGCGCAACCGCGCCAGAGCCATGGAAAGCGCGCTGGCCCAAGGGGGCGTCAAGGCTCCCGATTTCCATGTCGCCGCGCAAGGGGTGGGGGACACCGAGCCCGTGATCGACAACTGCCCGAAAGCCGGTACGCCCAGGCCCAAATCCGCGTGGTCCCACTGCCGTGGCAGGGTTCTGCTGGATGAAGATGCGCTCGCGCCGAATCGCCGCACCGAGTTGCGATTCGGCTTCTTTAGCGGATCGAATTAGTGGACCGAAATTGCGTACGGCATCATCTTCAGGAAACCGCCATCTTTCCAGACCCCCACCGGGATTCCCAATAGCTTACTGATCCGGGCTTCCAGCTTGGAATCCAATTCCGGCAGGTCGCTCACGGAGCGGCTGGCGATCACCTCAAAGAGGTTCCGTTTCGGCGGGAAGGGAACCAGCGTGATCCGGTCCCCGGCGGGAATGTTGGCGCGCTTTTTTACCAGTTCTAAAGCCTTATCCAGGCCGCCCAGTTCATCAATCAATCCGTTCTTTTTTGCCTGCGCCCCCATCCAGACGCGGCCCTGCGCCAGTTCCTCCATCTTGCCGAACGGCTGCTTGCGGCCATCGGCTACGCGGCTCACGAATACTTTGTAGAACTCATCGATCTGGCCGCGGATCTTGGCGCGCTCATCCTCGGTGAGTTGCGCATAATCGGAATCCAGATCGGCATAGCGCCCGCGCGTCAACAGCTCTTTCTTCACCCCCAGCTTGTCGTAAACGCCGTGCAGGTTCAGCCGCTCAAAGATCACCCCGATGGAACCTGTCAATGTGTTCGGGTAGGCCACGATGGGGTCCCCGGTCATGGAAATGAAGTAGCCGCCCGATGCCGCGTAATCGCCCATGGAAATCACCAGCGGCTTCTTGTTGCTCAGGTTCTTGGCCGCGTGCAGAATTTCGTCGCTGGCCACGCCGTCGCCGCCGGGCGAATCCACGCGCAGAATCGCGCCTTTAATGCTGGCATCGTTTTCCACTTCGTGCAGCAGTTTCGTGAATGCGCCGGAATAAATCCCGTCCTGATCGCCGAAGGCCGACGTCCCCGCTCCCCGGTGAATCTCGCCCGACCCCACAATCAGCGCAATTTTCTTGCCGCCCTCCACGCCGATGGATGCCGCCGATGTCTTTACGTAAGTCTTCAACGCCAGCCGTTTCAACTCACCCTGGTTCAGCCGTTTGGTCAGATCCCACGCCACCTGCTCGTCATAGGAAAGTGCGTCCACCAGCCCGGCGGCCAACGCGCGCTGAGCCATGAATGGCCCCTGGTCTATCAGCGCTTTAATCTCGTCCGGCTGCTTTTTGCGGCCCGTGGCGATGGTGGAAATCAGGTCGCCGTACAACTGATCCAGCACGTTGTTCAGCACCTCCCGCGTCTCCGGGCTCATCTGGTCTTGCGTGAACATATCGCCGGCATCTTTATATTTGCCGGCATGCACCACGTCCATCCGCGCGCCCACTTTATCCAGGGTGTCCTTGATATACATGGCCTCCACGCGGATGCCCTTCAGATCCAGCGAATCCTCGGGGACCATGTAGATGCGGTCGCAGGCCGTGGCCAGATAATATTCGCGCGTTCCCGGACTGCGCAGGTACGCCACCAGCGGCTTGCCGGATTTGCGGAACTGCATCATCTCTTCGTGGATCTCTTGTAACTGCGCCCATCCCACCGCCAACCCCCGCGGCTCGAAGACTATGGCTTTCACCTTGGGATCCGCGGCCGCCTTACGGAACGTCTGCCAAACCTGGATCACCGAAAGCGGAGCCTGATCGTCCAGGAACGGCAGCGGAATCTCCGTGGCCGATTTCTCAGGAACCGCCCCTTCCATCTTGAAAATCAAAGTGGAGCCGTCGGCCACCTTCGGCGTCCTTTCGCCAAACGAAGCCGCCACCCGCACCAGCACGAAAAGCAAAATCACGGTGGTAAGCCCCGCCAGCAGGACGCCGCTGATCAATCCAATCAGGAAATTTTTCATAAGAAATCTACACCCGCCTCCAGCCCCATCTTGCGGATGTAGGCCCGCCCTTCGTCATATTCTTCAGCCGTCTTCAAGTGTTCCAGCATCAGCGGCGCATCGGTGGAAAGCTTCGAGAGCTCCGTGAGATAGGCCCGGTAATCCACTGAGCCGCGCCCCGGAATCACTTCCAGGAAATGCACGTTTAACTCTGGAATCCACTGCAGATCTTTAGCATGGCACGAGGCAATTGAGCGGCCCAACTTGCGAAAACACTCTTCGATGTACGCCTTGTTTTCGTAAAACTTCCGCGGGCTATTGATCCCGTTGCACACATCCATGTGGACCGCGAACGCTTTCCGGTCTACCGCTTTGATCAGGTCCAGATAAGCATCGGGCGAATCCGGCAGGTTCCACCCCATCATCTCGATGGTGAAGAGCGTGCGTTTGGGCTTGTTGGCATCAATGATCTTGCGGCAGTTTTCCACCGTGCCATCGAAGAATTCTTTGGAGAGGTTTCCTGGATGTGGGCCCCACGGGATCTTGGCGCTAAAGCTGCCGGCGTAATCCACGCAGCAGCGGGACCCAACGGCCTCGGCCAGCGCCATCCGCTCCGTTACATAGGCCAGGTTGGCACGCCGTTTCTCGGGGTCCGGGTCCAGCATGTTTACCCAGGCGCCCACCTCCGCGATGGCGACGTTTTCCGCGGCGAAGGCTTTCTGAATGGCGCTGATCAAGGCGGTGTCTTCGACTTTGGCTTTGGGGCAGTAGGCCGCGCTGTAACCCAGGCGGCGATGCTCGCGCGCCATCTCGGCGGGGTCGTCGGACTTCAGGAAGATGGGGCCGCCCAGCCGGACCGGTCTGCCGGCCGCCTGGATGGATGGCATGGACAGCAAGGTGGATGCACCGGCCAGAAGAGCGCGTCGCGTGATGTGCAGGCTCACTCCCTGATTCTATTGGACGCTGAGCCCAAAGTCGAGAGTCACCAGCAGCGCCTGCGGCGTAACGCGAATCCTGGGGACATTGAAGTTTTGGACGTACCGGCCAGAAGAGCGCGTCGCGTGATGTGCAGGCTCACTCCCTGATTCTATTGGAC
>JBBQUE010000231.1:0-5730 GCA_038212805.1 Bryobacterales bacterium
CTTCCTGGCGCGGCTATTTGAAGATTACGAACCGGGCATTCACTATAGCCAGTTTCAGATGCAATCCGGCACCACCGGCATCAACACCTTGCGGATCTATAGCCCGTTGAAGCAGGGTCTGGATCAGGATCCGGACGCCCGCTTTATCCGCCAGTGGGTTCCGGAACTGGCGGGGGAGCCTCTGACGCGGATTCATAAACCCGATCCGGCGCTTCTCATGGTGGATCCAAAAATCGCGGTCAGCCAAGCCCGCGCCAAGTTGGCTTCGTTTCGCCGGAAGCCCGAAGCCGCTGAACAGCGAAAGGAAGTGATGCGGAAACATGGAAGCCGTAAACAGGGACGGCCGAAGAAAACGACGAAGCAGATGACCCTGTTCTCCCAGCAGCCCGTGGTTAAAATACCTTCCGGGAGAGCAGGTCAATCTTGACCTGTCTTCAGGGGTATTCGAACCATCAACTGCTCGTCGGTAGGGCGTTGCAGCGCGCCCATGAAGGTCGAATTTTGCGCGTTTCAGATTACTGCGAGAAATCGGACTTTAACCACGGGCTGCTAGGCTATTCCGGTTGCAGCTTCACGTTGGCCACTTCGGCTCCCTGCGGCATCTATAGATACCATTTCTTCCCGACTGCCACCCGCACCACGCGATAGCCCAGCGCGCTCACCAGTAAATGATGTGGCTCGGCCACGGTGGAAAGCGAATAGGAACCGAAGCGGTCGGCCATGGCGTGAAAGAACGGGGGCCGTCCGGCGGGTTCGTCCGCGATTTCGGCCCACGCCACGGGCGCGCCCGAATGCGCATCCAGCACCAAGCCGGTCACCTGGTAGGAAGGTCCCGTAGTCGCCTCTACTCGTGAGGCGCTAAAGTGCACCGCGGAGCCGGCCCACCATAAGGCGAAAACCACTCCGGCGATCAACACCCCGAAGACCAGCGCCCACCGCAGCGCCTGCTTGCGCATTTCGCGCCGGTCTTCGATTGCTTCTTCCTGCCAGAATTCGGCCATGCGGGGTGTTATCAGGGTGCCAACCGCATTTTACCCAATCAGATTACGGAACTTAGGCTTGTCGTAGCCCGGGAACACGGTCTTCAGATTTGGGTTCCCCAGGTGATGCGCCACCAGTTCGCTCAGCACGTCCCGAAAGTCCGTGGTCAGGTTCAGATCGCGCCCTTCGTAAAGTTGCTCGTCTTGGAGACCCGGCCAATCGCCGTAGACCTTGCCGCCCGCGACATCGCCGCCCAGGACGAACATGGCGTTAGCGTGCCCGTGATCGGTGCCGCGATTTCCATTTTCCTTGGCGGTCCGGCCGAATTCAGACATGGTGACCACCGTCACGTCCGCCATCAGGTCGCCCAAATCCTGGTAGAAGGCGGCCAAGGCCTGGCTGAACTCCGAAAGCCTGGTGGTTAACTGTCCCAGTTCGTTGACATGCGTGTCCCACCCTCCGATATCGGTGAACGCGACTTCCAGCCCCACCCCGGACTTAATCAGGCGGGCGATCTGCTGCAGGCTTTGTCCGAACCGGCCCGGCGGGTACGATGCGCCGTTCGCGCTGCTGTAGCGCTGCTTCTGGATGGATTGCAGGATCTTCACCGCGTCGAAGGTTTCCTTTCCGGTGCCGTGCAGCATGGTGTCAACGCTGCTGGCGTACATGCTCTCAAACGAGCCGGCGGACTTCACGTCGCGGATCTGAAACTCGTCCAGGTTATTGATGGCCAGCGCATCGTTCCGCCCCCGCAGGCTGCGCGGTAAATTCGAACCCATGGCAACGGCCCGGATAGGCGAGAGCTTGCCCGGTTCCTTGACCAGAGCCCGGTTCAGCCAACCATCTGATTGGCCCTTATAGCCGGGAGTTCCGGATTCCATGTAGTCTTGCGCGTCGAAGTGCGAGCGGGTGGGGTCGGGTGAACCGACGGCTTCGACGATGGCCAGGCGTTTCGAATCGTAAATCGGCTTCAGCGGAGCCAGCGCCGGGTGCAGCCCGAAGAACCCATCCAGATCAATCGCCGAACCAGGAGTTCCGCTGGGCTTGGGAATCGCGATGCTGGGGCGCAGGTCGTAATAGCGCGCTTCGCCAAAGGGGACAACCACGTTCAGGCCGTCCACCGCGCCACGCTGGAACACGGCCACCAGAACTTTTTTCCGCGCGCCAGGCGTTTCGGAGGCGAAGGCCGCCCGGGACAGCCACAAGGGTGCGGAGCCCAGCCCGAACATGGCCAAAGCGCCGCCTTTCATGAAACCGCGTCGTGATGTTTGCATTTTCATTTCCTCAGCTACCGTCTTTGAAACTCCGGCGATCCTAACACCAGGCCCGCCACCGTGACCGTGGGCTTGGTCTGCTTTTCCTTCAGCGGGTTCTCTTTGATCGAGTTCTCTTTGATCGAGTTCTCAATGGTTGCCCGCGTTTGGGGCGACAGCTCCCGCAGCATGAAGGTCCGCGCCACGTGTGCCGGATCGCTATCCAGAAGCCGGGCGGTATCCACTTTCACTCACGGGACTTTGTTCTGTACCAGGTTGAGCGCGAAGTTCATGCGCGCCAGCAGGGCCGCCGAGTTGATCCACTCAGAATTGAGGTTGGAATAGCCGGTCGGTTCCTGTTTGCGGTAGAGCGGTTCGCCCAGTTGTCCCACCTGGTTGGCCAGGGCGAACCCATTTTCCACGTCGGCATTCAAGGCCCGGACGGCGCTGGCCACCATCTCAAAGGGCGTCTTGATTTTGGCGCGGTAGGCACCAGCCGACCAGAATTCCCTGGAATCCAGCATGGTGCGCATCACTTCGCGGATGTCGCCGCCCTTGGCCAGGAAGGTCTTGGCCATGCGGTCCACCAGCGCGGGCGGAGGATTATCGGCCACGAATCGCTGCGCCAGCTTGGTGGAAATGAACTTGGCGGTGGAAGGATGCGCCGCTAATATGTCCAGCACCTTCTCGGCATCGTCCTGGCCGCCGCCCGCCGGAATCACATGCCCCAGGACAATTTTCTCGCCCTTGTCATGCACCTTGTCGTTGTAGAGGAAGCCACCGCCCTTGCGGGGTTCGTCGATGGTCCAGCCGGTGAAGCAGCGAGCAACTTCGACGACATCTTTTTGCGTGTAGCCACCCTTGACGCCCAGCGGGTGGAGTTCCATCCATTCACGCGCGTCGTTTTCGTTCAGGCCGCGCTTTACTTTCCGGTTCTTGGCTTTGGCGTCCAGATCCGCCTTCACGGACTGAAAATTGTCCAGGTAGAAAAGCATGGCCGGACTCTGTGCCGTGGCCTCAAGCAGCGTGCGGAACTTGCCGAACACGTTGGGGCGGATGGCGTCGCGCTCATACGACGGGATCAGGAAGCGGTCCGACCCTTTGTCGTAGTAAACGTTGAAATGATTGAACCAGAAGTCCGACATTTCTTCAGCCAGCTGGCGATTGCTGTAGATCGCCCGCATCAGTTTCGATTCCAGCAGGTCATAAGCCACCACCTGCTGCGGGGCGTTCATGAGCAGAATCTTGCGGCGGATCTCTGTCGATGCAACGTTGAAGAGCGGCTGGCGCAAAGCGCGGGGCAGAGCGATCATCAGGTCGTCGATATCGGATGCCGGGATGGATGCCAGCAGCGCCTTCTTTGCATCGGGTTTGCCGGTGCGTAGGGTTTTGATCTGGGCCTCGTCCAGAATCTGCTCCAGAGGCCGTGCGGGCGCCAGGTCGTCCAGCTTATCCGATGTTTCTTCGTCCGCGGCCCCGGGCTTCTTCACCTTGTAACGGGCCACCAGCCGGGTCAGGGATGCGCGCAGCAGCGGGTCCTCAGGCAGGGGTTGGCGTCCGTCCGCGATGGCCTTCACCATTTGTGGTTGGGGGTAATGCCGGGTGACTTCCCGCGGCGTCATCCGCAACGATTCCAGCGGTGCGATCCTGGCTTCCAGATCCTTATTCTCCGGAATAGCCTCCGGATGAAGCTGCAGGTCCAGCCACTTCTTCAGACCCATGCGGCGGATTGCCTCCACATCGCCTGGGCGGCGGCCGAACGTCAGCCGGTCGATAGCGTGCTGCAGTTGTTGATCTTTCGAAAGCTTGGTCTGGAATAGCTTGGCCTGCTCCTTTTCCGGAGCGGTAGTTTTCGGTAACGCGGGGACGGCGATGACGGCGGTGAGCATGACCGCCACAAGCTCTTGGAATTTCATTGCTTGATCTTGCCTCTGATTCTATAAACGCAGGTCGCGGCCAGAAGTTAACCCGCCGCATGCTTAATCATCTTTCATTTCCTGCGGGAGCGGGCGGGCCAACGCCACAGCCAGGCGGTGAACTGTATTTTGTTTGCCGGAGCGAGGACGACCGTTCCATTGACGCAGCGAGCCATGATCAGGATATTTCCTGCCATCCGGTAGCGATCCCTTCCGCAGTACTCATGTGCTTCGCCCCGCGCGCGGACAAGGGCACGGCACTACGGGGTTATGGCTCCCCTGCTGCGCGGTCCCATCAAAAAAGTTGCTTCAAATCCTTCAAACTCTTCAAACCAACTTCCGCAAACCCTTGTATGAGACAAGACTAATCCTTCCAGCACTTCGGGATCGTGCTTCTTGACGGTGGCTTCTTCGGCTCATAAACTTGCCGCGCGAATGATAAGCGGAGGTCTGTGCGGCGCGGCAATCTGTTCATCGAAGGGTGAGCGGGTGCTCACGGAAGCGGTGGTGGGTGCCCTTTTCGCCGTTGGTGGGGCCTTTCTCGGCTTCCACATGCGCCGGCGCGCGGTCCATGACGCATGAAGCGAGAATGCCGTAGCCATCACCGGAGGCTCAGCCGCAGTCGCCGCTACCAACGTTAGTCGATAAAGATCGCAGTCAACGGAATGACCACGTCTCCAGCCGGATTGCGCAGAAAGCCGTCCTTGGCCTCGCGTGACCCTTCGTTCGTGTGTATCCAAGCCCGGCGGGTATCGGGCCGGATCACCCAAACGCACGGGACTCCGAAGCCCAGATAATCGTCGATCTTGTCCTGGATCTCGTCGGCGCGGTCATCCGGCGACAAGACCTCTACCACCACCTCCGGCGGAGCCGTGATGATGCGCCCCGAGGGTCTGCCGCCACGAATAATGGTGATGTCCGGCACCCGGAAGCGGTCCGCCTTGATCTGCACCCGCACCTCGACCACCGCCCAGAAACCTCGGATTTTTGTGCGCGCGTACACGGTCAACGCCGTTTGAGCCTCGCCATGGCTGATCTCTCCCACATTGCGCTCCCGCAGGTTCCCTTCGATATATTCCCGGTCCGGATCGTAGGTATGCCCAAGGTACTCGGACAGTGGGACCAGCTCAGCGGTGGACATGACCGCATTATAGCCGCATAGAAGAATTCTGAACCGCGATTACGTGGTCCGGTGCCGCCGCGAACGCGGCTACGGCATCAATCCGTGGAAAACCCGCTCCCGCTTCATCGTGTCTCATGCCCTCCTGCGTGACGATCAGTACAGTGAGCCATTGCGGGATTGGCTTCAGGAAAACAAACCGGGAACTATGCTCGTGCTCGACGAAGCTCACCACGCTGCTCCCGCAACCTCTTCTCGCTACGCCGTCGATGCGCAATTCACCCGGGCGATGCGGGACCTCACCGGCTTTGTTTGAGCACCGTCTGTCTCTTTCCGCCACCCCGAGAAAGTCATCAATCCGAAGCTCCTTGACGCGGTCATGGTCCGCCGCCTGAAGGCCGAACTGCGCGAACTGGTTCCCAATCTGGGTCTTCCGAAGCGGCGAGTTGTACAGCACGAC
>JBBQUE010000232.1:0-5710 GCA_038212805.1 Bryobacterales bacterium
ATAAGATGCCAGGGGATCTGTGGCAAAAATTTGCCAACGTGCGCGCGTTCCTGGGCTACATGTACGGGCATCCCGGCAAGAAATTGTTATTCATGGGAAGTGAGATTGGCCAATGGGATGAATGGAATCACGACGTTAGCATTCAGTGGGATCTGCTGCGGTTCGATCATCACAGAAAGCTGCAGGATATGGTGCGGGATCTGAACCAGCTCTACCGGTCGCACCTGGCGCTGTATGAGGTGGATTTCGAATATACCGGGTTTGAATGGGTGGACTTCCGGGACGTGGAGAACTCCGTAATTTCGTTCCTGCGGAAGGCCCGGGATCCTAAGAAATGGCTGCTCTTCGTTTGTAACTTTACACCGACCATCCACCGGCAGTATCGCGTTGGAATCCCGGAGGCAGGGCTGTACCGGGAGATATTCAATACTGATTCTGAGTTATATGGCGGCAGCAACGTAGGCAACGGCGGGCGAGTGATGACGGACGACACGCCAGCGCACGGACGGGAGTTCAGCTTGAGCTTGACCTTGCCGCCGTTGGGCGTCTTGGTGTTTGAACTTGAGCGAACGGAAGCGAGGGCGGAGAGTTGAACTTCCGCCCCCAATTGGCTCACTACCTGAACATTACTTTTTGCGCGGGTCGTCGGCGGGATCCACGTAGTTGAGTACGAAGGGACCCTGGGCATGAACCTGGACAATCACTTCGCCACCCTTGGCCATTGCAAAATGGTGCATGGTCTTGGGCAATAACAGGTAAGATCCAACGGGAAAATCGTGCAGGTCCGTTTCCAAAAGCTTATCGCCCATGCCCGCGGCAAAAGTTCCCTGGAGAACGGTTACGTGCTCGTCGGTGGGATGCCAGTGCGCCGCTATCTTACCTCCTGCGGGAATCTTCAAGCGGAGTACAAAAGGTCCCGTTTTGAATGGGTCGCCCGAGAGAATGGAAACTTGCACGACCGAAGGCATTCCGGTGGCGGCTGGAGCAGGCATCCACTGCATTGCACCGGGCGTTAGCAATACGTGGCTAGCCTTGGCGGGACTCTTCGTCGGCGGTTGCGCCATGGCGGCAAGAGTGAACAACACTACTGGAATCAGTTTCACATTTTTCTCCTTGCGATTTTACATCGGGCAACGGTCAGCTTACACCATTGCGTGAGTGGAAGACTAGTGCTCGCAGGGAACATGCGGGCCGAGCATCCCGATTACGCGCCGGAAGCAAAGCCTCCGGGACCGGTAAAAGCTGCGACGGGCTTTCGCCCTTGAATCGTTGATTTATTTGGTGCGAACGGTGGGGGTCGAACCCACATGGCTGTTAACCGCTGGAACCTAAATCCAGTGCGTCTGCCAATTCCGCCACATTCGCACGGCAGAATGATGCTCTTAGGATACCAAGGCGGCCATGCGAAGCGCAGGCCGTGGCTCAATTAATCGGGGATGAAGATTCCCGCACGGGCATGGCACGTGGTCCAGTGGCACATCCGGCATGGCAACCATCAGATGAAGACCCTCATGCGCTTCGCATTCCATCGCCAGCAAGCTGTTTTCTCTATCCAGCATCTGTTCGAAAACGGGCACTCCAAAGGCTTTCCACAGCAGATCCCGTTCGGAATCCCGCAGGCGTCTCTCCAGATCGTGGTGAAAAATGATAATCGCGTGGCGCAGGTCCAGATCGTGGCTTCGAATTGTCAAAGGCCGCATGGCGTCGAAGCTGCCGGCCAGTGCACTGGGACGAAACTGCGCCAGTTCCTCTGACCATCCATTGGGAAAGCCACGGATCAGCCTGCTCTCTTCGAAGCCTGCAGCCAGGACAGCCGTCCTCGGTACCGGGTGGAGCGGATGCACCAACGCCGCCAGTCCCGCTTTCCGCCGGAATTGAAATCGCATGATTCTTCATTAGTAAGGTGAGCGGAGGGCCGGGTTCCTCTCAACCCAAAAATCGAACAAGATTCTCATGCAGAATCAGGCGGGCGGAATCGGCATCCAACCCGAGTTCGTATAGGGCCTTGCACTGCGCCTCGAATACTCCCTGGTTCCACCCTCGGGGGAAGAAGGAAGAATCCGTGCCGAACAACAGACGGTGAGGGCCCACCACGTCCAGCGCCCGGCGAAAGACAGTCCGCAGGTCGGGATGCGATTCCTCATACTTGACCCAGGCGTTGCTGCTGGACGTATCCAGCCAGACGTTCGGGCATAGATCGCATAGCATCAGTGCTTCGCGGAAGTACCCCGCGCCGAAATGCGGCAGTACAAAGCGAATTTGCGGAAAACGAAGGGCAATGGCGTGCAGATCGATCGGATTCGAAAAGCGCATGTCGAAAAGTGAAGGCAATCCAAGCTTCTTGCGAACCCCAACGCTCAAAACGCCGCAATGCACGAAGACGATGACACCAGGGCGGGCCGCCACGGCTTCCAGCACCGCAATGGCGCGGCTATCGTGAATGGAATACGCATGCATGGCGGGAAAGAAACAAATACCCTGGATGGCGTTTGAGGCCAGGGCGGTGGCCACTTGCGCCAGGGCGTTTGTGGCCGTTGGATTGACCATTATGTAACCACTGAACCGGAGCGGATGACGCCTTACCGCGGCCATGACAGATTCATGATCCCCGGGAACGCTGGCGATAATCACCGCCTTGGTTACCCCATGCCGGGATAGTTCCTGATCCCAGTGATCGGCTAGTGCTACGGGGTCCGGCGGGGGTATGTGCCAGCCCAAGACTGGACCTAGCAATTCGGCGCTTGTTCCTTTCTGTTCGGCCAGCATTGAGAAAAAGCGGTGCGAAAAGAAGTGGACATGGGCGTCGGATACCGGAAGATCGCCCCACGGGGTCTGCATGGTATCTAACAGGATATCAGCGCTGAAATAGAGGGAGCAGGAGAGAAGCCCCTGCTTGCTGTTACGAGCCAGGAAGAGGAATCAATCCGGCCCTTTTCTATAGCAACCCGCTACAAAGTCATGCCTCTCGGTAAGATTTCTCCGGATCAAATCTTCTGGCACTTAGGACAGTAATGCGTCCCGCGCTGCGCCACGACAATCCGCCGGATGGGCGTCCCGCATACGTTGCACGCCTTCCCTTCCCGGCCGTAAACCTGATGCTGCAACTGAAACTTCCCGAGTTTGCCGTCGGCGTCCACATAGTTCGAAATCGAAGAACCCTTATGCCGGATGGCCAGGAGGAGGATACTCACCATGGCGGCATGCAGACTATTCCCTTTCACCTTGCTTAGACGCGACGCCACCGTCTTCGGATGAATGCGGGCCGCAAACAGCGCTTCATCGGTATAGATGTTGCCCATGCCAGCCAAAACCCGTTGGTTGAGCAGCAAAGCTTTTATGCTTGTCTTGCGCCCTTTCAGGCCGGCGCGGAAATCTTCCAGCGATATGGTGAGCGCGTCCTGGCCCAGGGCATCCACGCGGGTGGGCATCGTTTCGTTCCACTCGATGCGGCCAAAGTGCCGGCTGTCGTCGTAGATCAGGGTTCCTTGGTCCAGTTCGAAGATCGCGCGGGCGTGCTTTCCGGGGGTTGCGTCGAACAGCAGCTTGCCTGTCATGCCCAGGTGGATCACCAGGAATCCGCGGTCCAGCTGTACCACGATAAACTTGCCCCGGCGGTTCACGCGGTGCACACGCTGTGCTCGCAGATGCTCTGCCAACTGGTCAAAATCTTGCCGGACCACCAACTTCGAAGAAAAGCTGGCGGCCAGAATGGTTCTGCCGGCCAGACGCGGCTGCAGAGAGCGTACTACGGTTTCTACCTCGGGCAGTTCAGGCATGGATATCAGGATCGACTAAAATGTCGCCCCCCTCAACTTTAACTGGGAATAGCTCCAGTTTGATCGCGGGGTCATAGTCGTTCGACCCGGTGGTACAGTCGAAGGCCCACTCGTGCCAGGGGCATACTACCAGGCCACCCTCCAACCGCCCTTGGCCCAGGGGTCCGCCTGCGTGCGGGCACGTGCCACCCAGAGCATGATATTGCCCGTCTAAGTTACAGACAGCATAGGAGCGATCGCCGATCAGAGCCTCCGTCACAGATCCGGCGGGCAGTAGAGACGCCGCCCCAACTTTCACAAACCCCATGATTGTGTTTGTACCACCTTCACGGCAGGAAGCCGAAACTTACCACCGCAATCCCGAGTGATCGGCCACCGCGGAATTCCGGCTGGGTGTGGATTGTTACCGATACAGGCCCTGCTGAGGATGGTGGTATGTCCCAATGAGCGGTGTGATAGCCCGGTTCAGTAAAATCGGCAGCGCCAGCGATAGTGTGGTTCAGGCTGACGGTCACGCGGCTCTTCTTCAGCGTCTGGATGTATTCGTCACCCACGTTTACCACCAGTTCGAAACGGCTCGCGCCTTCCGGACGGCGTAAACGGGCAGTCGCGTCCGATGACTTGGTCCAACGGAAACCCATATCCGCCTCGTACCAGCCCTCCCCCAATTGCCACAGCGGGGTATCCATACCCATGCGGATGTATGGCGTATCCGGAGTATCGTGGCGCTTGAGGACGATTCCCAGGTCACGCTTCTTGCGATCCCAATTGAGCAGTGCGACAGGAGATTTCTTGAGTGCTTCCGTGGCCTCCGGGGTATCCGCCATGGAGAACTCGATAGGTGTGGACAGAGGATGAGTCAGCTTCAACGCTCCATGCAATCCGTAGTAGTTGATGGGACCAGAGGTACCGATAAAGTTATGAACGTCGGGGTTCTTTCGGGAAAACTCGATAAGACGGTGTACCACGGCGCGGCGCGGATCCGCATCGGCAAGGGCGGCGTTGCGCTGCCAACGAAGATTGAGATAGTTCCATGGCACCCACAGCACTAGCACCGCCGCGAACGCAGCGATCCCCCTCTTGTCGGCAAGGGCAGCAACGGCCATGCCCAGGGCCATCAGCGGTACATATAGATACGGGCTGAACAAGCGGCCCGGCAATACCAGCATGGGGACCAGGAGCAGGCAGAATCCTAATACACCGAACCACACCCGGCGGTCGCGGCTCAGCACCGCGAGACAGATCGCAAATCCAGCGAAGGGTACCAGGAACACTCGGGCGGCGTAAAACTGAATGCAGGTCCAGATGCTGATGGGATCAAAATGCAGCGTGTAGGCGCTGTCGGGCTTCTGGTTGATGGTCAGGGCCTGAAGTCCCATCAGGAGCGAAAACGCAAAGAAAGGGATCAGCCGTTTCCAGCGCCGCTCTCCGATCAGGAGTTCATAAGCGGCCAGCACCGCCGGCAACATGACCGCCACCTCTTTCGAACGATAAGCCAGACACAGGGCCAGCAGGCTCAAGATCCACCGGCCGTTCATGTACGCCAGCAAACTCAGAAGACAGAACAGTCCACAGAGTAAGTCGAATACGTACATCGGTTTCCAGAAAACATCAAAGGAAGCCATGTGGAATCCCCAGAAGAGGCAACCCGCAGCCGTAGCCCACTCGCCTACTCCCATGCGCCTGAGGATTAGCCACAGCAAGATCAGATTGGCCAGGTGCAAGACCGTGAGCATCACAATGTAGGGCGTAAAGTTTAGACCGGCCGCTTCGGCCATCACGCGATAGAAGAATAGCCCCACGGGCCGGAAGTTGTTGTCGAAAACGCGCGGAGTCAAGGTTGAGATTAAATAGTCGGGCAGGAGTATTTCGCGGGACAGGCTTAGGTTATCCAGGTCATCATCCTGGAAATACCCCTTATAGGCCCCCTTATC
>JBBQUE010000233.1:0-5695 GCA_038212805.1 Bryobacterales bacterium
CCAACCGTCTGCGCCGATACCCAAGTGGCGGTGGCAAATGGTGCGGGCTACCTCGGGCAGGTTGTGTTGGGGAGCGCGGTCTTCCCAGGTCAACAGGAAGTCGTTACCAGCGCCATGGGCTTTCACGAAGGGGATGGTCACGGATTTAATCATGGATCAGTTTCTCCGGTAGATCTCGACGTCCTTGCCGTCGCTTGCCAGACCGCTGGACCAGCGGAAGTCGTTACTAGCGCCATGGGTTTTCACGAAGGGGATGGTCGCGGATTTAATCATGGATCAGTTTCTCCGATAGATCTCGACGCCCTTGCCGTCGCGGACCGGGTAGCGCCAGATGAGGCGATACTTGCCGGATCGCTGGACCAAACGGGAGACGGCGTCGCCGGTGTTTGCGATGGCCCATTCCTCATGGAGGAACTGCTCCGGGTTGGCGGTGGCGGCTTCCCAGGCCGGATGGTTGCCTTCCTGCAGTATTTCGCGGAAGGGGATGCCGGCTTCGCGGTAAATGCCTGCCAGGTCGCTCAACTTGGAGACGATGCCGGTTCCGGGGCGGTATTCGGCTTTCAGAAACTGGGCGGCTTCGCGGGTCCAGGCCCGGCGCTCGTTCGAGTTGACTTGGGATTCCTTCCAGCAAACCCAGGAATCCGGACGTGGATTGGCCAGCCACGGGAGCAGGCAGATCAGCGCGGCGGCAAAGGCGGCGTGGGGGTGCCAGCGTTTGGGAAAGAGCAGGACGGCGGCACCGGCGCCCAAGGCAAGTAGCGGCAGGGCGGATAGGCCATACCGGCTGTTGTAGTAGCTATTCGGCCAGAGGGTGGGGATAAAGATTGGGGTGCCGGAAGAGTGCAGGCTCCAGACATAGAAGGCCGGCGAGAGGGCCAGGAAAGCAAGGGGCCACCAGAGCCGCCGGAAGAGGGCGGCGACCATGCCGATCAGGCCAAGCGTGACGGCTCCCCATCCCGCGCAGAGTTGGGCGGTAGACCGGTAATAGAGCCAGGACAGAGCCCAATCGTGTTGGCCGGGATAGCTCTGGCGGCCTTGGATGGCGAGGGCGGAATAGGGGCCGTTGTAAAAATCGAGCGGACTGCCGTTCAGCCACCAGTTATGCGCCAACCAGTAGGCCGGGGCCGCGGATGCCAGCAGCAAAAACGAAGCCACGGGCAGGATGCGACGCGATGTGAGCAGGAAAAACAAAGCCACGAACGGGATCAGGAACCACCCTTCATAGCGGGAGAGGGAGGCGGCCATGCTGGCTAATCCCGCTCCCAGGACGAACCCAAGGGAGGGGGTCTGGGAGTAGGCGACGGTGCAATAAAACAAAGCCATGAGGCTGCCGAAGAAGATCGCCTCCGACATGGGAATCGATTGCAGGTAGAGCAGGTTTGGGTTCGTTGCGTAACAGGCTAATACCGCCCAGGCGGCCGGGACTGAGCCCAGCAGGCGGCGGGTTGCGAAGAACAAGAACAGCCCTGAAAAAACGAAGCCAATGGCACTCGGGATGGTACCAGCCTGGCCGTTGCGCCACAAGTGGTTGTGTCCCACGAACGGCAGCATCGCTATATGTGGTAGGGGAAGCCAGACGGTGCCGATCTGGTCGTAGCCGGGGGTACGGGAATCCACTACCCGGCGGGCGATGTCGAGGTGGGCTTCGGCATCGCCGTAGTACAGGGTCCAGCCGTGAGAGCCTATCCACCACGCTGAGGTGGTGCTAGCGATGATCAAAAATAGAAACGCGGCGAGGGAGGACTTCAAAACTCAGTGAAGCTGCGGAATTCCTGGAACCGGGCGTCCACTTCGGAGCGGGTGAGAGTGCGGAAACGGTCCACGCCAAACTTCTCGCAGCAGAAGCTTCCCATGACGGAACCGTAAATGACGGCCCGGCTGAGTTCTTTGTGGTTGATGTCACCGTTTTTCAAATCGAACCCGCGCTCGGCCAAATATCCCACAAAGCCGCCAGCGAAGCAGTCGCCGGCCCCGGTGGGATCGAAGACCCTTTCCAGGAGGTATCCGGGGACCATGAAGTGGCCGTCGGGACGGAAGAGGATTGCGCCATACTCGCCGCGCTTGATGACGAGAGTGTTGGGGCCCATGGCCAGGATAGCTGCCGCGGCTTTCTTCAGGTTCGTTTCGCCGGAAAGCATACGAGCTTCGGAATCGTTGATCAGGAGGAAATCCCAGCTCTTGATGGTTTCGAGCAGTTCGCTACGGAAATCGGCGATCCAGTAGTTCATGGTGTCGCCTCCGGCTAGGCGTACGCCTTTCATCTGATTGCGTACACTGCGCTGGAGGGCGGGCTGAATGTTGCCCATCAGAAGATAGGGGGACGACAGGTAGCTCTCGGGCAGCTTGGGTTGGAAATCGGCGAAAACGTTCAGATCGGTCCGCAGCGTGGTGCGGTCGTTCATGTCCTGAGAATACACACCCTGCCAGAAAAACGTCTTGCCGGGAACGCGTTCCAGGCCTTCGAGGTCGATGCCGCGGGAAGCCAGGAAATCAAAATCCTCCTGGGCAAAATCGTCGCCGACAACGCCGACGATCTTAGCCGGAGCAAAGAAGCTGGCAGCCAGGGAAATATAAGTGCAGGCTCCGCCTAACATGCGATCAACGCGGCCATGCGGGGTTTCCACCCCATCGTATGCTACTGAACCTACAACGACAACTGACATATCTTTCAATTGTATGCTTATCCCTCCCGAACCCGGTAAAATAGGACGTGCCTAAGCTGAAGGTGTTCCCCGACCTGCTCATTACTGTGCTGAGCCTGGGCATGCAATGGCATCTGGCGCGCTGGGCTTCGCAAACCTGGCCAAAAGTGAAGCAACTGCACCCTTGGCCGTGGACCGGGGCGCGAATGCTGGGAGCGGGTCTGGCCCTGATGGGCTATCTGCTGGCGTTCCATCGCACCTGGCGATACCTTCCTTCCACCCCTGCCAGCCTGCTGCAGGCGTGCTGCATGATCCTGAATGTGTTGCTGGTGGGCGTGTACCTGTCCCTGTTATCCTTTCGAAACCTGCCGGCGGAGCCATCGCCCCGGCGCCAGTTTTTGAAAACGACCGGCACTGTTCTAGCAGTGGCCCCTATCGTGGGAGTTGCGTTTGGGATCATTTCGCGGGATCAGTTTGAACTCAATGAAGTAAAAGTGGCGATCCCCAATCTTCCGAAGGATTTGCACGGGCTGCGGCTGGTACAGATTTCAGATATTCACCTGAGCCCTTTTTTGAGCGAGCGGCAGTTTGCGCGCGCGATTGATATGGCCAATGAAGCGAAAGCGCATGTGGCGTTGGTAACCGGGGATCTGATCACGCGCAATGGGGACCCTTTGGACGCATGCCTACGGCAGCTGGCGCGCTTGCGGGCGGAAGCGGGGGTGCTGGGGTGCCTGGGTAATCACGAAGTCTACACGCGGACGGAAGCGTACGTGACGAGCGAGGGCCAACGGATCGGCGTGGATTTCCTGAGGAGCCGGGCGCGTTCGCTTCGTTTTGGTAACGCCCGGATCAACTTTGGCGGCGTGGACTACCAGCCGATGCGGACGACGTATCTGCAAGAGGCTGAGAAATTGATCGTGCCGGGCGAGGTGAATGTACTGCTCTCGCATAATCCGGATGTATTTCAGGTGGCGGCGGCGCAGGGTTTTGACCTGATCCTTGCGGGGCATACCCACGGTGGGCAGGTGAACTTTGAGATTTTGCACCGCAACGTGAACGTGGCACTGGCATTTACTCCGTATGTGCGGGGGCTATACACGCAGGGAAATTCTTCCGTCTATGTGAGTTCCGGCCTGGGGACGATTGGCGTTCCGGTGCGGGTGGGAGCCCCGCCGGAGGTATCCTTGATTCAACTGTGCGCAGTCTGATCCTGAGTGATATTCACGCGAACTGGGAGGCCTTGGAAGCGGTACTATCCGATGCCTCGGAGAAATACGACCGCATTTTGTGCTGCGGCGACATTGTAGGTTACGGGGCGGATCCGAACCGGGTGGTGGAATGGGTTCGCGCGAACGCGGCATCGGTGGTGCGCGGAAATCACGATAAGGCTTGCGCGGGATTGGACGATCTGGAATGGTTTCATCCGGTAGCGAAGCGTGCTGCTTTATGGACCCGCCAGGCACTAGGAGCGGACAATCTGGAGTACTTGAAGAATCTGCCGCGCGGGCCGGAGACGTTGGGGAGCTTCCAGATTCTGCATGGATCGCCGATGGACGAAGATGAGTACCTGGTTTCGGAACAGGATGCGGTGCAAATCTTCCCCTATGTGGAACAAGCCATTTCTTTCTTTGGACATACACACGTTCAGGGCGGGTTTGGGGCGAAAGACTGGCTGGTGCGCCGGATTCCGGGAGTGACTGGGGAATCGTTCGGCTTGGAACTGGAAAACGAGGCGCTGTACCTGATTAATCCCGGATCAGTGGGCCAGCCCCGGGACGGGGATCCGCGGGCGGCGTATGCGATTTACGATGAGGACCACGCGCGGGTGATGTATTGGCGGGTGGGGTACGACCTGGCGGGGGCGCAACGGAAGATCGTAGACGCGGGGTTGCCGGAGATTTTGGCGACCCGGTTGGCTTCGGGGATGTAGGGGGGAGCACCTCGGGAGTGATGCTGGGGCGGCAACACGAGGTTCCTCCTGAACGCGACCGCAAGCTGGAAGCGGCTAGCGGCTAGAGAGCAGTGGCAGAGTCGCCGCGGCCACTTGGATTGTAACGATCTTGACCGCTGGATTGAGGCAAATTAAGAATAAATTCTCCAGACAGAGCCTGGAAGATTCATTCGTGATCGTACCGCGCAAGGTAGATTTGGCTGTCGTGCTCGACAAGACCGAGGCGCACGCGATCCAGCCAGCCGACGCGTCCGGGCACATTTTTGTTGATCGCGGCATCCGCGAAAAAGTAGACGGTCGAGTAGGTCGTTACGCCCAGGACAGATAGTTCCACCTCGTGCCCGAAGGCTTCGAAACTGCTATTCGCGGTCCGGAAGCGCTTGCGGTCTCCGCTGGTTAGCGCCAAGCCCAAGGCTTCGGCCAGCTCGGATCGAAAAATGCGGAATGTCGCGCCCGTATCAACACCGGCCGACAGCCAAACGCTGTTCTCGCCAGACTTCAGCACTACCGGAACGGATGTGCCGTCTTGGCCGGTAGCATAGGAGTGAACAGCGGCAAATTCCAGCTGATACATGGTTACCAGCCGCCGAAAGGGAGATTGTTATCCGGCACGCTAGCAAAGAAAGGCTCCACCACTCCTGCGGCACGCGCCGCCGCGCTGACAGCCGCCAACTTAGGACCGTGTGCAACGAGGCGATTCCCGTCGAGCGCGACCCACTCCCCCGCATAAGATGCGGACTCTTTCGCGAGCCACAACATCTCCTCTCGCCGTTGATTGACGGGTTCAGAGGACTGCCAACTCAGCGGCTCAGTCCGCTCGTCGACGGTCAGCCTAACGCGCTGGTGCTCGGACAGGGCAAGCGGCTCAAGTGGGCGCAATACCCTTGTTCGTAAATGGCGTGAAACTGTCTTACCATGACCCCTTCAGTGTAACCGTTGGCAGCGTTTTGCATCATTCCTCATCTTTTCCTGGGGAGGGAGACGTGTCAGGAGGGGCCGCTCCACGCCGGCTGCAGCGGGTCGCGCGTTTCAAGTGCCATCCATTGACTGCCACCTTGAGAGCCATTCATGCTGGAGCATCAAAATGATTTCGATCATG
>JBBQUE010000234.1:0-5680 GCA_038212805.1 Bryobacterales bacterium
TTTCAAAGTGAGGAATAGCGGCGTGGCACTTTCGGCCCTCAAACAACAGCACCGCCGCCATGGCATGCGCGGTTTCTAAAGACGGGTCCACCCGCAAGAGCGATTCCAAGGTCTTCATCACGTTTGGATCGCGCGCGTCAAACTCCAATTGGGCCACTGCCTGGAGCGCCGGTTCGTACGCCGGATTGATGGCCAACGCCTGGCGAAACGAAGCCAACCCACCGGATTTGTCGCCCGCCGCCCGCAGCGCCAAGCCCTTCATCGTCAGTAGCGGGAAGCTGCGTGGGGTGGCCTGAATCTCGCGGTCGCACTCCGCGATCGCATCGGCGAACTGGCCGCTCCGTATCAAGCCGCGAATGGATGCCAGGTCCGCCAGAAGCGGAGCCGCGGTCAGAACCGCGAGCCCCACTCCCATCCACACCCAGTTAGAAGGAAATCCGCGCACCAATCTGAATCGACCTTGGACCCGCATTTCCATTCTGGCCCAGAATCCGGCCAAAATTCGGATCGCCAGGATTGGTATTGAAGCCACCCAGGTTGACCCGGTTGATCACGTTGAAGAATTCAAACTTCAATTGCAAATTACCGCCCTCCCCCAGGACCGGCAGTTTATTATTCTTCAACACGCTGGAATTCAGCTGAATCACTCCCTGCTGGCGGAACGCATTGCGAGGACTGTTGCCTTCAGTACCCACCGTGGGGAACGTCAGATCGGCGGCTGTAAGGGCGGCCTTGCCGGCGTTGGCGCCCAGAAAAAGCGACCGGCCAAACGTGGTTGGCAAGTTCGTGGGAACGTTCGGCAAGTCGAAGTTCAGCCCATCGGCATTGTAATCGCCACTCAGCGGACGGTAGCCGGTGACATTTCCCGCCGCGTCGCGGATTGGGTTAAACGCGCTGGTATTGACGATCCAGTAGGGCTGGCCGGTTTGTAGCGCCGCGGTTACGCCGATCTCCCATCCACCCAACACCGTGCGCGTTACAAAATTCTGTTTGAACGGAGTGGGGAACCGGAAGACCCCGGAGGCAGAGACCCGGTGCCGGACATCGTACGCTGAATCCGCCAGATACGACTTTAACTGTCCAGGATCCGGGATATTGCCCGCTCCCGTGGAGCGCGAACCGCCCTGATAGTAATCCGTCGCCTCGCCCAAGGTGTAGGACGCCTGCACGGAACCCCGCCGCCCGATATTGCTGCGGACGCTGGCGATCATCGCGTTGTACTTGATGACGTTGGAATTAACCACATACGTCATGGAACCGAAGCTGGGATTGATACGGTCCAGCTTGCCATCGATCAGATCGCCTGCCACGCGATTGAAATCCGTGGCGACGATCCCGCCAGTTGAATAGGAGCCGCTGTAGTTAATGCCAGCCACCGTGCCGTGGCCCAGTTCGCGTTCCACGCCAACCAGGTAATTCCAGGTGCGGGGTGAGTGCAGATCGGGCGTTAATCCTCCCACGCTGCTTTGGATGCCTGCCAACCCACCGCGCTTATCCAACCCGACCGCCGGGATTGCCGGAAGGGCGAAGCCATAAGGATAGGTATCCTGTGTGCCTAAGCTAAAGATAGGCTTGATGGGAAGCAGTTGGCCGACGTTCGGAAACAGGAAGTTCGGCGGATTGATGTTCACGCGGTCAATGGTTTCGCCCAGGGTGATCCAGTCGTTATACAGACCAACGCCGCCCCGGATGCTCCATTTAGCACCGGGGGACCAGGCGTACCCGAAACGGGGGCTCCAGTTGTTCTTCAGACGGCCGGGAAACGGATGGTCCATCGGCTTGTTCACCGCTTCCCTGATCTGGTCGATATAGGTTGAGCCGGGGGCCAGGACAAGGTTTGCGTAGTGCCAGTTCTGAATTCCGCTGGGGTTCCCGAAATCGTCGTAACGCAAGCTCAGGGTGAGCGTGAGATTGCGGCGCACCTTCCATTCGTCCTGCGCGAATAAACCAACCGTATCCACCTTGGCGCCAAACCGGTAACGCTTCAATTGGCCCGTGAGCGGATCGCGTGAGGCGGCACTGCCGGAGAAGGGCTGATCCCGCACCAGATCCAGCAGGTTGTTGAAGGCGAATGTCGGGCGGCTGTTGCCTTGCGGGAAGTCGGCCCAATCGTTACCCCAGAAGTAATTGCCGCCGAATTTCATGGAATGCGAACCCTTTACCCAGGTAACCACGTCCCGCCAGTTCCAGTTATTCTGCACAAAAAGCCCGCCGCCCACGCCCACTCCGTAAGAGCCGACCACGCTGATGGCTGGAATGTGCAGCTTCGCATCCGGGCCGTCAAAGCCCTGCACGCGGTTGCCGGAAACGCCCAGTTCGTTTAGCAGGTTGGGCGAAAACGTGTGCGTGTAATTGGCCTGGAAGGCGTTCACGAAGCGCGAACTGGTGGTACTAAACAGCGGCCGCGCATTCAGGTTCTGGTTGTCGCTTTCGGTGCGGACGAAGCTGCCATTCACGCGATCCTTGCCTTCCTTGAAATACTGATCGCCGCGGAAGTTGTATTGCAAGCCATTCCGGCTGGGTGCCCGGTTCCACGTCCCCTGGGCCAGCAATGGCAGGTTACAGGGGATGTTGGCCGTTGCGGCCGTCCCGCAATCGTTGCCTAGAAGCGCCTGAGCCGTGCGAAAGTTCGGATTCGTGATGCCCACGGCGGATATGGGGTAATCGGTCAGAACTTTGGTGCCAATGCTGTTGGCGAAGTTGGAGCGGGCCCAGTTGAGAAACTCCGGGCTTTCTACCGTCTCAGTAGAACTGGTGCCGTCACTCTGGCGCAGCATTTCCACCGCGGCGAAGAAAAAGGTCCGGTTCTTAATGATTGGGCCGCCGAAGGCGCCGCTCACGTTATGGCGTTTAAAGGGCAGATATTTGGCAATGAACGGCAAGCTGGTGCGCGCCCGCATGTCTTGATTGGTGAACCAGTAGTTACCCGCGCCATGGAACTGGTTCGTACCGGCCTTGCTGGTGACGGAAACTACAATGGAACTGCCCATGCCCTGTTCGGCCTTGAAGGTATTGGTCTCAATGGTCAATTCCGCGACCGCTTCCGGATTCAGCCCCATATTGGCGGTGCCGTTGGTGATGTTGGAGGTGACGCTCATGCCATCCACGTTGTATGTGTTGCCGCGCGGGCTGGCCCCATTCGCGCTCATACTTGCGAAATATTCAGGGTTGAAGTTGTCGGAAGCCGGGTTCAAGCCCGTAACGCCAGGGGCCAGGCCGAGAACCGAGAAGATGCTGTTGTTGAGCAACGGAATGTCGCGAACCACGCTCTGCGACAGCGTGATCTGCTGCCGCGATTCAGCCGTGTCCAGAGCGGCCGCTTCTCCGGTGACGCTCACGGATTCACCCGCGGACTGTACTTCCAGGGTCACATTCAGATCGCGGGTCTGGCCGGTGGTTAACGAAACCGCGACCGTGGTCCCGCGGAAGCCGGGGGCCTCCACCTTCAGCTCATAGTCGCTCGGTGCCAGGGAACTGAAGCGGTAAAAGCCCGTGGAGTTGGAGACGGTCTCAGAGGCAATGCCCGTGCGGGGATTACTTATTTTCACTTTGGAGTTCGGCACGGCAGCCGAGGAAGCATCCAGAATGGTGCCTTGCACCGCCGCTGAAAACTGCGCAGCCGCCGGCGCGCACATCAGCCCGGCCAAGGCCCAAAATATGAGGGTACTTTTCATGGATTCATTCCTTGCTCGCGGTACGGGGACTGGCCGTTAGTCTAATGGAGTTGGAACGGGAATGCAAGAACACCGCATGCCGCTTGTATACAATCCCACCACCGATTCCAGCCCGTCCACGGTTCGGGAAAGTCGCGCAGCAGGCCGGTTAGCGCACTACGTCATTGAAAAAGGTATTCGTCTCAGCGGAATGCCTGCCTGAGGAGGATCGGAAGCCGGCGAGAAGGGTTCGTGAAAATTGGTTCATGTGATTGTAATAGTTCAGGGGGGTAGAAGATTTCTCCATCTGTTAAGTTCTGGGTCCGCGCCTTACGCATATCCGGCGCATGGGGATACATCTGGCGGCCCATACCCACTTGTCCGCTTCCGTCATTGGCGTGACAGACAGAGCAGTGGTCCGCCCAGTGGGCCATCGCTTCATCGAGAACATTTTTGAATATACTCACTGGATTTGGCCGATCCTTCGCCCCGGCCGGCAGAGCCATTGCGTGTGCCTGCTTCGCGGCAAACGCCTCGACCAATCACGGCTCCGCACGAGCGCTGAATCCGTGCGCGCCCGTCTTCAAAAATACCAGGCCACCGAGCCCAACGACAACTGGAATTCCCATCGCACCAGCCGCCAACCACAGCAGATTTCGCAGCAAGATATACCGCCGTTCTCCGCTAGTGGGACGAAGCCTGTTCGCCCAAGGGGCCTCTCCCGGAGGAATTTCCGTTCGTCATCGGTAGCATACCGCCTGCGCCTGAGGGGGACAGCGGTGACGAAAGGCCATCCATCAAACCGAATCCCCGGATTCCGATGGCGCTTTGCCAGGTATTCTGCAAGGCCTGGACATAATCCACTTCGAGCTGGAATAAAGTTCTCTGCGAGATGAGCACTTGCGGATAGGCAGCGGACATGCCCCGGTAGTTTGACTGGTAAAGTTTGTACGCCTGCTCAGCTCGCGGCAACATCTCCGTCTGGTATTGTTGAACTGTCTCGCGAGCGGAATTATAATCGCGAAAAAGGTTTCCCACATCCCGTGAGATCTGAAGCTTCACGCGGACAAGATCCTGTTTCGCGGCCTCAATCTCGCCCTTGGCAGCGGCAACATTGCCCTGGTTACGGTTGAAAATGGGGAGCTGCACACCAATCTGAACACCCCCGTTCAGGCCGACTGGTTTCCTTGTCGTTTCAAGAGGCTCGTAATTTTGGGTTAAATTTCCGTATAGTTGCAGGTCTGGAATTGACACCTTCTTTGCTTGGGTAAGCGAAGCCTCTGAACGATCAATCACTTGTTGTGCGAGTTTAACCTCTGGACTGTCCCTTAGGGTAGTCGCGAGCCACTCTTCGTAATTCAGGTCGGGGATGGCTTCCAGATCGCCCTCTAAGTGAACCTGCGGAAGATCGGATTTGCCGGCCACGGCGGCAAGAGTTCTCCAGGATGACAGCAAATTCTGCCGGGCAATTCGAAGGCTGACGTTGATCTGTTGCTGCTCAACCTCGGCCTGTAGAACGTCTGGTCTGTCGGCTTGTCCGACGTTGGCAAGCTGATGCGAGGTCTGGGTGGCATCGGCCGCTAACTTTGCCAGGTTTTGTCTGACCTCAACTAGTCTTTGGCCGGCGAGAACCTGATAAAAAAGCATGCGAACATTATTTAAAATTCGCAGCCTCTGTACCTCACCCGCAGTCGTTGCCTCCTGCGTTAGCAACTGGGCAACGCGGCGAGCGGCCGCTAATTTTCCTCCCGTCACAATTGTCTGACTGACAAATCCGCCTTGCTTGCCACCTCCCGTGTAGCCGCCGCGAATCTCATCGCCGTAGTAACCGGCCGTGGGATTGGGATAGAGCCCAGCTTGCCTGGCACGCGCCGCGGATACCCGAACGTTGGCCTGGACCTGTGCGACTGTCGGATTATTTGCCAGCGCCATTCGCTCCAGATCTTCGAGATTGAACCCCGGCGGATTCAACCCCGGCGCACCTCCGGCCGGAGGTGCTGGAGAAGCCGTGTCAGGCATAATCTGGA
>JBBQUE010000235.1:0-5658 GCA_038212805.1 Bryobacterales bacterium
ACGTCCGATCAACCGCGTGACTTGCGCCCGGCTCATCCCCGTCATCTTGGCGACGTAGGCCCGCAGCAACCCCTTCGCCCGCCGGCCTTGCCCGGGATACTCCTGCTGCCCCAGCAGCCGCTGTATCCATCCGTAAACCTGCGCACGGCCCTGACCCGCAAACCGCACGCTCTCCGAAGCCCCGAGAAAGGCCTCGATTTCCACCACCGTGAGTATTTCCGCTTCGAGCACGCTGATCATCCACCCTCAGCTTGCCCGCTTTTCCTCCTTCAGGCTCATCTTGCATTGGAATCCAGCCTCTCCTTCAGGCTCATCTTGTGTTGGACAAGACTGAGGGCGGGGTCTTTGGGGCCTTCCGCCAAGCGCGAAATCCTCTCAAGAACCAGACTTCTCCGGCTCGGGGGAAGACTCAGTGTTTTCCGCCGCTGGCGGCGGAGCATTCTCTTTTCGCTGCTGGGAACGAGCGCGCGCCTTCTCCATCTTCCGCTGATCACGGGAGGTTTGACCCACCTTGGTCCCGCTAAACAGTTTCGGGTTATTCTTCATGCATCAATTATAAATCGAGAGATATGACAAACTCCGCGGCACAGTCACGGCTCCTGGCATTTTACTCAGGCGAAAGCCCTGACGGCCGAGGGCGCAAACTGGCGAGCATCCTGAACTGGAATGATGATGAACTGGAAAGCGTTCATGATTTCATCCAGTGGATGTTCCCGTTGCGAGAGCGCAGCGGCGCCAATCCCCAGGCGCCGGTGCTGGATGATGCTACGGTCGAGCAATTTCAATCGCGAGGCGATCTGCAGGAGAAGCTCAGGGCTTCTTTGCGGCGAATGCTGAAGTTTTACGGACTCGAGCTTAGAACAGAAGGTCCCCTGGCAGTGGTGGAGGCGCAGAATTTTGCCGCGAGGTCCGCGAACTGGCTCACCGCGGGTAACCATAACCATCTCAGAATTACGCGAATGATCAAGAGCCTGAAGACCCTGGGATTAGGGGAGGAGGCTGACGCATTGTTTGCATGCCTGCGCGGTATTTATCAAAGACAACCACCGCGATCAAGCTCGCCGATCAGCGCGAGAACATTCCAGTTTTGGCAGGATGCCACGTCAGCGGATCATTAACTGTCAAGAACGGTTCAGTTCGCCGCCTGTTTGCGATCGGCTTTGTAACTGACCCGCCAGATCGATCCCGAACCGTCATCGCTCACCAGCAGCGAGCCATCGCCGGCCACAGTCACCCCCACCGGACGACCCCAGACCTGGCCCTCGGGAGTGGTAAATCCTGTAAGAAAATCTTCGTACTCCCCGGTGGCCTTGCGGTTTTTAAGCGGCACCCGGATCACTTCATACCCGGCGCGGCGCGCCCGGTTCCAGGAACCGTGCTCGGAGGCAAAAATTTCGCCTTTATAGGCGCTGGGAAACTGGTTGCCTTCATAGAACGTCATTTCCAGTGAAGCGAAATGCGGCTGCAACAGGACGTCCGGCACAATCACCTTGTCTTTCATCTCGGGATGCTTACCGGCGTGACGCGGATCCTGATGGGCTCCGATATAAAACCAGGGCCAGCCGTAGAAGCCACCACGCACAAAGTGGGTAATGTAATCCGGGGGCAGGTTGTCGCCGAGCTCATCGCGCTCGTTGACCGAGCCCCACAGATCGCCGGTTTCCGGCTGCACCGCGATGCCAACAGCATTTCTGATTCCATAGGCATAGACCTGGATGCCGGAGCCGTCGGGATTGAACTCCAGGATATCGGCGCGGTGAAATTCAAGTGGGTTGTTATCAGTGGTGTCCACGTTGGAGTGGGAACCGACAGAGACGAACATTTTCTTGCCGTCTTTGGAGAACGCGATGTCACGCGTCCAATGACCGCCGCCTCGCAAGCGTCCGCCGCCGGGCAGATCGGGGACGACGATTTGCGGAGCGCTGCGCGCTTTCAGGTCTCCATTTGTATAAGGAATACGCACGACCGAATCGGTGTTGGCGATATAAATCCACTGAGGATTGGCGCCGGCGGGATAAAACGCAATGCCGAAGGGTTGTTTCAGATGTGAAGCGAAGACCTCGGAGGTTTCGGCCCTGCCGTTCTTGTCGATGCCGCGAAACACTTTCACTTCGCCCATTCGGCTTTCGGCGAGGAACGTGTCGCCGTTGGGTGCGGTGCGAAGCAGGCGCGGATTGTCCAAGCCATCGGCGTAGAGATCTACCTTGAAACCCGTCGGCGCCTGCGGCCAGGCGTTTTGCGGCCGGGGACCCATATGGGGGCCGGCATCCACAGCTTCGGTGGCGTAAGGCTGGGGAAGATCGGCGACGGTGATCTTGCGGCGTGTACCCGGTTTTTCCTTCGTGTAGTCGGCAAAAGCGGCTTGACCAGTGAGCACGGCCGGACCCTGACGAGTCTGGCCAAAGGAGGCCAGGCTAGCCGGCAAAATCCACAGGGCGACAAGGGCAGGGAGGGCGAAAAAAACGCGCGGATGGGATTTCACGGCGAAAAATCCTCTGAGATCAGGGTTACGATACGGGCAGAAAGTGAATGGGCTCCTTCCCTGAAAAAAGCAGAAGAAGCCCTGAACCTGCAAGCGGCATTTATTTGCTTACATATAACCCAGGCAACTCAGCCTTCAGGTTCGCTACTTTGGGCGCGTCATTGATCACGATATAAGGGTTATCGGGGTGATGAATGGCGTAGTCCTGGTGGTAGTCTTCGGCGGCATAAAACGCTTTTAAAGGGACTACCTGGGTCACTACGCGATCACCAAACACCTTGGCCTTGTTCAATTGCGCGATATAGGCGGTTGCAACCCGTTTCTGGTCGTCGTTGCCATAGAAGACCACGGATCGATACTGCGTGCCGGAATCTGGTCCCTGGCGATTCAGCTCAGTGGGATCATGGGCGACGGAAAAGAACACTTTCAAAAGCTGCCCGTAGGTGACCTGTGACGGGTCGTAAGTGATTTTTACTGATTCCGCATGTCCAGTTGTGCCGGTGCTGACGGTTTCGTATTGCGCGGTCCCGGCTGCTCCGCCGGAATATCCTGAAATAGCGCTGGTCACGCCTTTCACATGCTGGTACACGGCTTGAATTCCCCAGAAACATCCCCCGGCAAAGACTGCGGTTTGCTGGCCCTTGGCTTTGGCGGCGGGTAGATCGACAGCAGGATCAGGGACTGGCGATGCAGCGTTGGCGGAATTGCAACTAATAAGGCTGGCGAGCGATAAAACAAAGCCCAGAAGAAGGGAAGAACGACGCATATATCTCTCCTATTTAACTGTTTAACTTAGATTGCAAATCGCGTCAAAAGTTGCAAAAGCTGTGAAAGACAGCTCAGCGAAAGGATTGAAATCTAACTGGGGCACTGAATCATTCAAAACGTGAGCGCATCAGAACTAATGCCGAAACGCCATAAAGCAGCCTGGGTTGCAATCCCAGATCTTTTGCTCATATGTAAGATAAAGAAGAGGCCCGGGCCAGTCGATTTCAGGGGCCGGCTTCCTTACCATTCCATCCCGGAGAGATGATGAACACCAGCGCCAAACCCATCGCGATTTACCACGAGCATCCTCTATGGTTCAGACCGCTGTTCAATGAATTCGACAAGCGGGGCACGAATTACGTGCGCGTTGACGCCAAGCAGCATAGCTACGACATTGCGTCCCCTGACGGGGAGTATTCATTACTGTTCAACCGGATGAGCCCTTCGGCGTACACGCGGGGAGTAGGCAACGGCATTTTTTACACGCTGAGTTATCTAGCCAGCCTGGAAAACAGCGGCACACGAGTGGTGAACGGCCACAAAGCCTTCAGGTTTGAAACTTCAAAGGCGCTGCAACTTTCTTTGCTGCAGCAATTAGGCGTAGCATATCCGCGCAGCCGGGTGATCAACCATGCATCCCAGGCTGTACACGCTAGCAGTGGCTTGCGGTTTCCCGTGGTGGTGAAAGCCAATATTGGAGGAAGCGGCGTAGGCATCGTGCGCTTCGACTCGGTAGAGCAATTGGCCAAGGCCGCCGAGGCGGGCGAACTGAACCTGGGGTTTGACAGCACGGCGCTGGTGCAGGAATTCATCCCTGCCCGGGACGGACGCATCATGAGAATTGAGGTTATCGGCGGGAAATTTATTTACGGGATCCGAGTTTATTCATCCGGAGACATCTTCGATCTGTGCCCGGCCGACATTTGTTCGACCACCAGCGGGGTGGAGCTGGTGAGGTCGGTCTGTGCAGTGGACGCCCCCAAGAACAGCTTGACGGTGGAGGCGTACGACCCTTCTCCAGAGGTGATCAAGGACGTGGAGCGAATCTTCGCCGCCACCACGATTGAGGTGGGGGGAATTGAATCAATCGTGGACGATCGTGACGGCAAACTTTATTACTACGACATCAACGCGCTGTCTAACTTTGTGGCGGAGGGTCCGAGGGTAGTCGGGTTTGATCCTTATGCAAAACTAGCGGATTATCTTGAGAGCGAGGCTCGCGGATGAGATTTGGATACTGGATGCCGGTCTTTGGGGGCTGGCTGCGTAATGTGGAAGACGAAGGGATGCAGGCAAGCTGGGAATATGTAAGCCGTCTGGCCCAGCGCAGTGAGGAATCCGGTTTCGACCTCACGCTCATCGCCGAACTGAACCTGAATGACATCAAGGGAGTGCACGCCCCGGCCCTGGATGCATGGTCCACGGCGGCGGCCCTGGCGGCGGTGACCAGAACACTGGAACTTATGGTGGCGGTGCGCCCGACATTTCACTCGCCGGCGCTCCTGGCCAAACAAGCGGCCAACATTGATCACATCAGTGGCGGCCGCCTGTCATTGAACGTGGTTTCGTCCTGGTGGGCCGATGAGGCCAAAAAATACGGGGTCCATTTTGAGCAGCATGAAGACCGCTATGCGCGCACCTCTGAATGGCTGGACGTGGTGGATGGAGTATGGAAGCAGGACCACTTTTCGTTCACCGGAAAGTACTACACGGTGGAAGACAACGTTCTGCAGCCCAAACCGTTGTCGCGGCCACGGCCGACAATCTACGCGGGAGGGGAATCAGAGGCGGCCAAAGACCTGATCGCGCAGAAATGTGACGCCTATGTGATGCATGGGGATTCTCCGGAAAAAGTGAGCGCGAAGATTGCGGATCTGTCGGCCCGGCGAAAACGCTGGGGCCTGGGGCCGATGCAATTTGGAGTCGCCGGATATGTGGTCATGAAGGAGACTGAAGATGCGGCGCGACAGGAGATCGCGCGGATCACCGACGTCAAGCAAAGCGCGGCCGGTTATGGAAATTATCAGCAGTGGCTGGCGGGCACTCAACTGGAAAAACGAGTCTCACTCGAAGATTATTCGGTTTCAAACCGTGGCCTCAATTCCGGGCTGGTGGGAACCGCGAAGACCGTGTGCGATCAGATAAGACGATTTGAGGACGCGGGAGTTGACCTGCTACTGCTGCAATTCAGTCCGCAACTGGAGGAGATGGAGCGTTTCGGAGAATCGGTGATTGCCCGTTCCACGCCCAATAAAAGGGACCCAATTCAAGTGAACCCGTCGACTCGTAATGAGTCAGTAGAGATTTCGAAATAGATCGAGGCTGATTCTCCTGATCCATCTTTCAGGCGACATCCGGGGCATCAACTCGATGCTTCTTCTTTTCCTGATTTCAAGAAGGGGTAGTGA
>JBBQUE010000236.1:0-5657 GCA_038212805.1 Bryobacterales bacterium
CTCCCTGGTTTGCCTTCTGGCCAAGGGGCACCTCCTGATTGAAGACGTCCCTGGGGTGGGGAAAACCACCTTGGCGCACGCTTTGGCAAGGTCGGTGCAGTGCGGCTTTCATCGGGTTCAGTTTACCAGCGACATGCTGCCCAGCGACATCCTGGGAGTAACCATCTACAACGCGCACACGCAGGCGTTCGAATTCAAAACTGGACCGATTTTTACCAATTTCCTGCTGGCGGACGAAATCAATCGCGCCACTCCCAAAACGCAATCCGCCCTCCTGGAGGCGATGAACGAAGTTCAGGTAACCATCGAAAGCCACTCCTATCCGCTTTCGGAACCGTTCATGGTGATCGCGACTCAAAACCCGGTGGAGCACCACGGAACCTATCCGCTCCCCGAATCGCAATTGGACCGGTTTCTCATGCGCATCCGGATCGGCTACCCGGATCTCACCGCTGAGCGCCAGATTCTGCGGAAGCAAGACAACAATGGAAGTGGAGGAGTAGCTCCGGTCATCTCTTCCGAGGAATTGCTGCAGTTGCAGGCCATGGCTCAACGGGTTGAAGTGGATGAGTCCCTGGTGGATTACATTCTGGCAATCATCGGAAAGACGCGAAGCCATGATCTCCTTTCGTTGGGCGTCAGCCCGCGCGGCGCTCAGGCGCTCTTCCGGGCTACGCAGGCACTGGCGTTGCTGGAGGGACGGGAATACGCAATCCCAGACGACGTGAAGCGTTTGGTAGTTCCGGTGTGCGCCCACCGGATCGCCTTGTTTTCGCGCGCACCGCTATCGCAGACTGGAGCGGCTGCCTGCGAGGCGCTTCTCAGGGAAATCCTCACCCAGGTTGAGGTTCCGCTTTAGAGCGGAAGCCTCATTGGCATTGATGTTCGGAGCACCGGGCTGCGGAAGCTCCGGTTGAGTCAGGTAGTCCTCAGCGACGCCCTGGATGGAATACACCTTTACGCTCAGATCCCCAGATTCAGGCATCACCGAACGATAACGAATCATGTAATAGTGCAACAGGCTTGCATAGAGTGCTTCCACCGCCGCCGGTATTTCTTCCACGGAGGAAAGCAGATTGTAGCCGCCCCCCGTCCGATATGCGAGACTTTTCAACTCCTCCGAGTGCCTCAAGCCAATCACATGAATTTTCATTTTCGAGATCTTTGCGGCCCGGGAAATCTCCGCCCATCCAGGATCGTTGGTTGTCCCCACGTAAGCGGTATCGGTGACAAGCACCAGATGCCGCGCGCCCCGGCTTTGTGCTAACGCTGGAATGAGAGTGCATGCAGTCTCCAGGATGCCGATGGGAAGCGTTAACCTGGCTCCCGACGCTTCCGCGGCAGCTCCGATCGCTTGGTCGTCGGTCAGAAAACGAACGTCGTCCGGCAGCGGAAGAGTGGCAGCTCGTTCAGATTCCTGCGCCGCGTCCAAGTGCAGCATACTGTGGTCGGGACCACGATTTGCGCCTTGCGTTCCCTTCTTCCCGGCCGGTTTCGGAAGGTATTTCAGGATTAGCCAACTGTCTGGTTTTCGCTTGAGAAGAAGCGCGCGGGAGAGACCCGCGACGCACTGCCGATGGAACGGATCGTCAGCCGCCAATCCGCGCGGCAGTGCAAACGCGACGGAGATAGATTCCGGATGAGAGACTTCGTGGATCTCAAACTGCGTAACCAGCCGGCGATCCTCCTGAATCAGAAACTGGGTTGGCCGCAGGCCTAAGACCGGTTCCATTTTTCCCTGGATCGCGCTGCCGGTCCACAATGCCGCCGATACATGGAGCCAAGCCGAGCCTGGCACATCGAAAGACTGTAAACGCAGGTGGACGTCCTGCCCACTGCGGTATCTGGCTTCGTTTTGTTTGATCTTGGCAACGGCGCGAAACGCGGCAGTCCGCACCCGGGAGTCACTGTCGCTCAATGACTTAGCCACGCATCCCCGAAACCGGGGGTCGCCCGTCTCTCCCATCACCCACACTCCCGTGGTTCGAAAAAGACCATCGGAGTGGTCCAGAAGGTCGAAGATAAGCGGGATGCTTGATACTTCGCCCAGCCGGTACAGACCCAGCAAAGCGTTACCGGCGACACGATTGTCGGTATCCGTCACACCGGCCCAGAAGACCGTCTTCGAACCTTCCGAATCTACTCCCCAAAGCGATTCCACGGCGTTGGCCCTGACCCTCGGATCCTTTTCGCTTAGCCGTTGTTCCACCCATTTGTGATTCTTGTTCCCCCTACCTACCAGCAGCGCCGCTTTGGATCGCACCCAAACACTGGAATGATGCAGTAACTGTGCCATCATTGGCAGGATCCGCGCGCCGTCTGAGATGGCCGACATCACATCCAGCAGACGGATTCCTTTCGCGCTGTCGATTTTTTGGACGAAATCGTTCTCAGGATCTGCATTCCGGCTGTCCGTCAACGTGCGGAGCATCCGGATGTCGAGGAGCGGTTCGATTTTCATCAGAAGTTTTGCCAGGTTGACGGCTTCCTCGAAGGAGAAAACGGCGGGATCGACCAAAGGTTCTAGAATCAGGTCGTTTAAGAGGAGCAAGGTGAGGAGATACTGAAAGCCGTGGTTATTCTCGGCGATCCGAAGAAGCGGCAGGGCTTCCTCGAAAAATTCAGCTAAGTCTTTTTCGATCAACAGCCGCATCGCTTTCCCCGATTGCATAGGCTGCTGAGAAAAGTCCTCAACGATCTTTTGGAGTTGCCCCATCCTGATTGGTTCATCGGCGGTATGCGCCGCCAACTTTATGGGGGACCGGTGATATTTTGTGGAACTTGCAAGATTTGGAAGTGAACGCCGACCCGGACGGCTGTCGACCGGGCCGAAGCCATCAAATAAACATCTCTTCGTCGCTGGTGGCTTGAGCGACGTTTGGGCGCGCGCCGTGACTCAGATGATTCAAGGCGGCCCGGATTCCAACGCCGATCCCATTGATTTCCCGAAGCGGCCGGATAATTCCCCCATGAACGGAAGCTATCGTCTCATGGGCGCGGCTGAGGGTATCGTCCAGGACCATCTCAACCCGGTCCATCTGGACTTTCGCCCGGCTGGTCGCATCGGTCACCACACCATCCACCTTGGAAAGCTGGCTCTTGGCGGATTCCAGGATCTCGTTCGCCTTGGTGGTGATGTCCATCATCTGTTTCCTACCATGATCGACCGTTAGTTTCGAGCTTTCAAGCAGAGCCTCCACCTTCGGAAGTAGCGCCTCCACCTTCGGAATCAACGGATGAATCTTTTGTTGGATTACTTGCGTCGCCCGGTACATCCCTATCATGGAAGCTGCCTGGGCACACAGGGCAATGGCCGATATCAAAACGAATGCGGCGATGATGTACAACAAAGTCATCTGTTCCATGGCAGTGTGCTCCGGAGGTACCAACTAGGCCGTGGGTCTCGATTCCGTGTCGAACTCAGACGAGGCTAAAGCTTCACGATAAGCCTGTTTACCGGCTTCTACGGCGGCGCTCAATTGATCCTTCTGTTTAAGGATGACATTGCGTCCCTTTTCCACCAGGTCGCTGGCGGAATCCTTCAAATCGTCCGTGCGCCGGAGCAAATAGTCCTTTCCTTCATCTGCTTTCGATAGAAGCAAGTCTCGCGTCTCCGGACCGCTTTTGGGCGCAACCAATAGTCCCACCGCGACGCCGAGCCCTAGGCCCAGGAAAAAATAGGAAATTTTGTTTGTCTCTTCCATTGTAAATTCCTCCTTAATACTCCACCAACGCTCTTAGCATAGCAAGAGAAGTGCCATTGCGAAATTGATGCTGAATGAACCTACGGAACCGGTGCGGCGGCGCCGTGATGCCCCGTCAGGATCCCGGGAACCCTGACTGTGCATACCTGGCTGCAAGCGCGCGGTTGTTGCGTCTCACTCAACCACGCAAAAGGGCTTCCGGCGGTAGTGCGGGCTTCCTTCCGCGAGGTACAGAAGTAGCGCTCCGGCGGGCCATTCTCGCCATAGCCAAAGAGTACCCGTGCGGTTGATGCCCCAGGCACGGAGGCTACCGTGAGATAAATCCGGAGCGGTCCAGCGCGTCAGCCGCTGGCCAAGGTGGTAATTTCATCGCATAGATGTCGTTTCTTACCCCGTTCATCCAGGGTACGGACAGGAATCCCCACTGCGCGTCCGGGGGAAGGAACTCACTTTGAAAACGTGAAGTGCCGGCCCGGATTCATAAAAGCATTCGTCAGGCGGCGGCCTCGTTTGCCGGTGGTATCCGGCGGATCGAATTGCTGTTGGACCGCCCACCCGCCATACGAATATTTGCCGAAAATAAACAAGGCACATTGTGCTCACGGGCATGGGTGATACACCACCCCTCGGTGCCCAGGTCCATCCCCGGAATCGAGGCGTAAACAAAGCAGACTTTTTACGCCATGGCATCGCTAATCATTGAGCCAGGTCCGCTCATGTCCGCCATGGAGTAACATCCCGCGAATCCCGGCAAGGGAACAACGTTCCTAAAGATCGATCACACGGCGCGAACTGGGCGCAACCCGGTGCGGCGCACTGCAAACCAAACGCCGATGGCCAAGGTACCCATTGAGATCCACTGCGTAAGTGACAGTCCCATTTGCAGCGGTTGCTCGTGATTGCGCACAAATTCCACCAGGAAGCGGACCACCGAGTAGGCAATCAGATATAAACCAAAGATGGAACCGGCCGCATGCGGTTTGCGGATTCGCCAGTAAAGCATTGCAAAGATAAACGCTTCCGCCAGAGACTCGTAAATCTGCGTGGGGTGTAGCGGAACATTGAGAGGCACTCCCGTCAATTCATTCGCCTCCCGGTTGGTGAAGGTCACCGCCCAACTCAAGTGGCACTCCTTACCCCAGCAACATCCCGCGGCCAAACAGCCCAACCGGCCGATGGCATGACCGAGCGCTATTCCAGGAGCAAAGACGTCAAACGTCTGAAAGACCGGCAGGTTTTCCCGCTTCATATAAACGATTGCGAAGATAAACGCCAGCAGAAATCCGCCTTGATATACCCCGGCCGCCTGAAGAGTAGCAATCGTAAAAATGGATTTCGGGTCATTCCAATAGTCGTTGAAATTAAACAAAAACATGAACAATTTAGCGCCCGCCAATCCTGCCAGCGCGCAGTAAACCGCCAGATTGGTAACCGATTCGGAATTGAGGCCCGCCGCCTTGGCCAACCGCGTGGTTACCCACAGCGCCACCAGAAATCCCAAGGCCACCAGCACACCGTAGCTGGGTAGGAAGAAGTCGCCAAAGTGAAATAATTTAGGAAACATCGAGAGATTGGGGCTCCAACTTTTTGCTCCTGCCGCGCAGCATGTCGATCAGCAGCAAGCCGGCGCCAATGCTGATTCCGCTATCCGCGATATTGAACGCGGGAAAATAATAGTTGCCGTAATATACTTCCAGAAAATCCGTCACCGTGCCGGTCGCTATGCGATCGAATAAATTCCCTAAAGCGCCGCCTAATACCAACGCAAGTCCCATACGGATCAAGCCTTCTGAAGTGCCCTGCTTCGGACCGCGCCATAGCATGACGGCAATAAAAATCGTTACCGTGGACGACAATACGATCAGGAAAATGCTGCGACAAACCCCGTAAGCATCGGCCAGCAGGCTGAAGGCGGCTCCCGGATTTTACTTGTGCACGATTTTGTAAAAGCCG
>JBBQUE010000237.1:0-5655 GCA_038212805.1 Bryobacterales bacterium
GTGAGACCAACGCCGAGCAGGCCGCTTGGGTAGAACTGGGCCATCAGGGTGGTGAGCGCCTGATCGTAATCGTAGCTGGCGCCTTTGGGGGGCAGGGCATAGCCGCCGCCCATTTTGGTCAGAGCCATGGCGGCGATGCCGGGCAGAATGACGATGAAGGGCATGATCATCTTCGGGAAGGCTGCCATGAGGGGCGTGCGGCGCGCGGCGGACATGGAGTTTGCCGCCATGGCGCGCTGGATTACGAGGAAGTCTGTGCACCAGTAGCCGAAAGAAAGGACGAAGCCCAGGCCGCCCACCAGACCGAAAGCTTCCACCCCCATGGGGTTCTGATCGGCTGAGCCGACGTACTTCCAGGCGTGCGTCATCACGTCCGGCAGGCGCTGCTGAATGCCGCCCCAGCCGCCTGCGCGCATGACCGACAGAATGGCCAGCGGGGAGAAGCCGATCACAATCAGAAAGAACTGCAGGACTTCGTTATAGATGGCGCTTTTGAGGCCGCCGAGGTAGGTGTAGGCGAGGACGATGACGGCGGAGAGGATCACGGAAGCGTCGAAGCTCCAGCCCAGCACCAGTTGGAACATCTTGCCCAAGGCGTACATGGAAATGCCCGAGGAGAACAGCGTCATGATGGCGAAAGTGATGGCGTTCAGGCCGCGCGTCTTTTCGTCGAAACGCATGCGCAGGTATTCGGGGACCGACCGCGCCTTGCTGCCGTAGTAGAACGGCATCATGAATACGCCCACGAACAGCATGGCCGGGACGGCGCCGATCCAGTAGAAATGCGACGTCATGATGCCGTACTTCGCGCCGGATGCCGCCATGCCGACCACTTCCTGCGCGCCCAGGTTTGCGGCGAGGAACGCGAGGCTGGTGATCCAGACGGGGACGTTATGGCCTGCGGTGAGGAAGTCTCCGGCAGAGGTGACGGACTTGCGGAGCCGCCACCCGATGCCAATCACGAACGCGAAGTACAGGACGAGGATGACGTAATCGACCGGGGTCAGATGCAACGGAAACACCTCTCAAGCGGGGATTGGCAACGCATTCGTAATTAGAGAGGTTATCTGTTTAACAGTTCTGTAGCAAGTTTCAGGCTGCTTTATCGGTACCGCGCCTGAAGTCAGGTGGGTCAATCCAGATGACTGTGTTCGGCACGCGCTTGCGCGGCCAGAGGATTCCGTGGAGTTTTCGGTAATTCAGGTAGTCCGACATGGTGGCGATTTCTTCCGGGTCATGCTCTTCTGTCCTGGTGAACTTTATTTTCACGGCATGTTCGACCCATTCCAGGCTGCCGAATTTTCTGTTGGTCCTGCGGAGTTTATTTCTTGCCATGTGGTTGTCTCCCTGCCCGAAAAACTAGCATCGCGGCAGACCGTGTTTATGGCGGTCTGCCGCGAAAGTGTTGAGGCGTAAGAGAAAATTCTTTCGAACTGGCTGTTACTGCGGTTTCGGTGCTGCGGCGGAAGGGGGCGGCGGTCCACCGCGACCGCCGGGTCCATTGCCCGGCAGCGGCTGGGTCAGGTACACGGCGATATCTTTCGCGGCTTTCGTCTCCACGCCGGGTTTCTGCAGGAAGCCGAGGTCGCGAAACCAGTCGATGAAGCGGTACTGCCATGTCCCGTAGGGGATGTTGTTGCGGTCGGTGAGGCCACCGCTCATGCGCGTGCCGTCCGGCAGCGGATCGCCGGGATGGCGCCCGTTTCCGTAGAGGTGCATTTCGATATTGGGCGCGCCAACGGTCAGCATGGCGGAGTAGTAATCCATCGCCCAAATGGTGTGGCCGCGGTCTCCGGCGCTGCCGCAGACCAGGAACGCCGGGGGAACGTTTTTAGGAACGGGCGGCGTTGTTCTGCCACGCGCGAACGGCGTGGGACCGGGGTAGATAATCCCCACGAAGTCCGGACGGGAGGAGATGCCGGCCAGGGGATCGGCGGGGTCGCTGTTCTTCTTGTCCCAGTCTTCATATAGGATGGCAGCCGGCGCGGCCAGTTCAGCGCCGGCAGAAAAGCCCATGATGCCGATCTTGTTGGGGTCGATACCCCATTCCTTTGAATAGGCGCGAACCATGCGGACGGCCTGCTGCGCATCGTAAACGGAATCCGTCTGGGCGTTGTAGCCATCGCGCCGCATGCGGTTTCTGAGGATAACGGTGTTGACGCCGTAGTTATAAAAGAACGGTATGAAATCCGCACTTTCGCCGCCGACGTTGAGGGTGTTGTGTCCGCCGCCTGCGACGAGGATGACGACCGCACCTGTGTTGATGGCCTTCTCCACCATGTGGACTTCGATGGAGGGATTGTGGATGCCGACGATGCTGCTGATGCGGCCCGGCACTGCCTGGCTCATGTTGTAGACTTCGGGCTCTTTGATCTTGTCGGCCTTGAGGTAAGGCGAGTTTGGCGGATAGAGCGGGACGACGATGCCGCCCTGCACAATCTGCTGCGGCTGGTAAGGGCCGTCGGTGGCGGGCGCGGGTTTTGGAAGGGCGAGGGGGGCAGGGAGGGGCGGGAGCGGGGCTTTCTGCGCGAAAGCGAGGGGGAAGGTCAGGAGCAGTAAGAGTGTGGCGTTTCTGAGCATGTAATTGCCAAGACTATCGCATGAGTTGTGCGGTTACGGATTGGCGGGAATGTCGCGTAGTTGCCGGATTGGTGAGAGAACCAGCCATACATTGGAAAGCAGGAAGCCTGCGATGCCCAGCAGCATGGTTTGGCGGACTCCGATGCGGTCTGCCAGCAGTCCACCCAGGATCGCGCCCACCGGGATGACGCCGCGGAAGAGCAGGTGCAGCGCGGAGCTGACGCGGCCCAGCAGGTGGTTCGGGGTGACGGCCTGGATCAGACTACGTTCCGTGATGCTGTAGGTGGGCCATGCGGCATCGAAGACTTGCGCGGCGATCAGGAAGCCCGCGCACGCTGCCACGGAGCCGTACGCGAGCGGCACCAGCAGGTTGGCGATGCCGGTGGTGAGAGATGCGCCGATCAGCGTGGGGCCGGGGCCGAAGCGTTTCACCGTGCGGGTGGCGAAGAACGCGCCGGACAGACTACCTACTCCGCCGATGGAAATGATGGTGCCGACCAGGGCGGGGGACATGTGGAGGTCCCGCACCGCGAAGACCAGATAGAGGCTGCCGAACATACCGAGCGAGAAGGCGGCTGTGAAGGAGCGCATTGCGAGGGCGCGCAGGATTGGCTGATCCCAACAGGCCCGAATGCCTTCGGCGATTTCGCGGAGCAGGTGGGGGTTCTCGTGCGGGGTCGGAATGGGTTCGGATTTTCGGATGAGCGTGATGGAGGCGGCTGAGAGCAGGAACGAAATCGCGTCGGCGAGGATGGCGAAGGGCGCCGTGATCCAGCCAATCAGGATGCCGGTCAGGCCGGGGCCGATCACTTCGGCGGTGGAGGCGCTGAGGGCGAATTTGGCGTTTCCTTCGATCAGGTCTTCAGGGTCCAGAAGCGCCGGCAGGTACGCCTGATAGCTCGCGTCGAAGAAGACGGTGAGGATGCCGGTTGAGACTGCGATCACGTAAAGGTGAGCCATGGTCAGGCTGTGGAGCGCCGCTGCGATCGGAATGGTGGCGAGGAGGGCGGCGCGGCCGAGGTCGGCGGCGATGAGGAGGGGACGGCGCCGCAGGCGGTCGGCCCAGGCACCGGCGAAGAGGCCGAAGATCAGGATGGCAGCGCCGCCTGCGCCGCTCAGAAAGCCCATCTGGCCGGGGGTGGCGTGCAGCACGTAGAGCGCGGTCAACGGGATTCCCAGCGAACTGACGGCGGAGCCGATTTGCGATACGGTTTGGCCGGTCCAGAGCTTCAGAAAATCGGGTTGCTGCCAGAGGCCTGGGCGCGACATGTCCGACCAGTATGGCATTATTGACCGCAGGTCAGGTTGCCTGATAGCGTAAAAGTTTATGAAACGAAGGCGCTTCCTTACAGCGATAGCAGTCGCGCCCGCAGTGCCGGCACTGGTGGCACAGCAGGCCGCTCCGCAGGCTCCTGCACCACCGTCAGTGGGAGGGCGAGCGGGTCGCGGCGCGGCGACCGAGGTCCCGAAGATTCCTCTGGTGCAGCCGGATGAGGCTGCGGCCACAACGGCGCGCTATTTTTCCGCGCCGCAGTTGGCCACGCTGCGCAAGCTTGCCGGGCAATTGTTGCCTCCCGTGAAGGACAACATCGGGGCGCTGGATTGCGATTCGGTTGAGTTCCTCGACTTTTTGATTGGCCATTCTCCGGCGGCCCGGCAACAGATCTACAAGGGCGGCTTGAACGCTCTGAACGTGGCTGCGCAGAAACAGTTTGGAAAGGCTTTTGGCGACCTCACCGGGGCGCAGGCGGATACGATTCTGAAACCTCTGGTGGTGCCGGTCGCGTGGGCTTACGATCCGCCGAAAGACCCTGTGAAGCACTTCATTTTTCAGGCCCACCAGGACATCCGGACGGCCACCCGGAATTCGCCTGAGGGCAGTGGCGGCGCGGGCCTGTTTTGGAATCCGATTGATCCGGTTTAGGGAGCAGAATCTTCTTGCCTAAGAAAGAATACGACGTACTGATTGTAGGTTCCGGGCATTCCGGCGGCATGGCCGCGAATGTTCTGACGAAGAAGGGGATTTCCTGCCTGATGCTGAACGCCGGGCCGGAAGCCGACTACCAGAAGGACCGGGTGACGAAGCCCGCGCACGAGCTGCCTTACCGGGGATTTAATCAGCCCGGCCGTCTGGATCACGTTTACCAGGCCAATGAGTTCAATGCCAACCAGTGGGTGGATGAGAAAGAGAACCCATACACTTATGATCCGGGTAAGACCTATAACTGGGTGCGTGTGCGCCTGCTGGGCGGGCGTTCGCTGTTCTGGGCGCGCCAGTCGTTCCGGCTGAGCGACTTCGAGTTTAAGTCGGCGGAGATTGATGGCTCGGGTGAGAGCTGGCCGATCAGCCACGACGACCTGGCGCCTTACTACTCGCAGGTGGAAGGCATCTTCCGCGTGACGGGTCGAAAGGAAGGCTGGCCGCAGTTCCCGGACGGCAATTTCATTGAGCAGACTTATCCGAAGGACAGCCAGACCATACAGAAGGTGACTGAGCTCTGCAACGAGCGGAAGATCGGTGTTTCGAAGATGCGTTCGTCGCAGGGACAGAACGGCCTGGCGAGTTCGATCAATCTGTTGCTGCCGGATGCGGTGGCGACGGGCAAACTGGATATAGTTTCGAACGCCATCGTGCGTGAGATTACCGTGGATAAGAAGACCGGGCGCGCCAATGGTGCGCATTTTGTGGACCGGCATTCGAAGCGCGAAATGCATGTGACGGCGAAGGTGGTGGTGCTGGCGGCGGGTACGCTCGAAAGCACGCGTTTACTGCTGAATTCCGGCATTGCTAATTCGAGCGGGATGGTGGGGCGTTATCTGCATGACCAGATTTATGGTGTGTCCGTGGTGGCGTCTGTGCCGGAGGCGCGTGATAAGAAGGCGAAGCCGGGGCAGATGGGTGGCAGTGTGTTTATCCCCCGTTTCAGGAACTTGAGTAAGGCCGAGAAGCGTAATTTCATTAAGGGCTACTGCATGATTATCGGCAGCGGCGGCGGCGCGAATCCGAATCATTTCGCGGCTTATGGCGAGGAACTGCAGAGTAAGCTGGACAGCTATGCCGGTTCGTGTGTTTCC
>JBBQUE010000238.1:0-5643 GCA_038212805.1 Bryobacterales bacterium
ACCGATGCCGTGGTGTATCAGGGCGGGGTACTTGCGCCAACGTTCGTCGGCCTGATGCAGGTATCCGCCCAGGTATCCGCATCCGCCGCCTCCGGAAACCTTCCGGTGGTCGTCACAGTGGCTGGTCAGGCGGCCCCGCCAGCCACGATCGCCGTCAAGTGAGCTAGGTTTCGTCGTCACTCCGCAGTTTTGCGATCACGGCGAGATCTTCAAGCGTAGTGGTATCGCCCTTGATCTCGCCGCCCGACGCCAGCTCGCGCAATAACCGGCGCATGATCTTGCCGCTTCGCGTCTTCGGAAGCGCATCGGCAAAACGAATCTCATCGGGTTTGGCGATCGGTCCGATCTCCTTCGCCACCCACTGCCGTAGCTCGGCCTTCACGGCATCGGTGGCCTCTTCGCCCTGTTTCAATGTCACGAAAGCCGTCACGCCTTGCCCCTTGATTTCATCCGGGCGTCCCACCACCGCGGCCTCCGCCACTTTCGGATGCGAAACCAAAGCCGACTCAATCTCCATGGTGCTTAAACGATGGCCAGCGACATTCAGAACGTCATCCACCCGCCCCATCAGCCAAAAGTACCCGTCTTCGTCTACCCGGGCACCATCCCCGGCAAAATACATTCCAGGAATCTGCGACCAGTACTGTTCCTTATAGCGCTCTGGATCCCCATAAATCGTGCGCAGCATGGAGGGCCAAGGTTTCTTGATCACCAGAAATCCCCCGCCGCCCGGCGCCACGTCCACCCCATCCCGATCCACAATGGCCGCGATAATCCCTGGAAACGGCTTCGTGGCCGACCCCGGCTTGGTCGCGATCGCGCCCGGAATCGGCGAGATCAGAATCGCCCCGGTCTCCGTCTGCCACCACGTATCCACAATCGGGCAGCGTCCCCGTCCGATTACCTCCCGATACCACATCCAGGCCTCGGGGTTGATCGGTTCGCCTACGCTGCCCAACAGCCGCAAGGTCTTCATATCATGCTTACGCGGCCACTGCTCGCCCAGGCGCATGAACGCCCGGATGGCGGTCGGCGCCGTATAAAAGATCGTCACGCCATACTTCTCAATGATCTTCCAGAAACGATCCGGCTCCGGAAACGTCGGTCCGCCCTCGTACATCACCACCGTCGCGCCATTCAGCAGCGGACCGTACAACAAATAGCTGTGACCCGTCACCCAGCCTATATCCGCCGTACACCAGAACGTGTCCTGCTCCTGCAGATCGAATACCCACTTGCTGGTGATGTAAGTACCCACCGCATATCCCCCGGTGGTGTGCAGGATCCCCTTCGGTTTTCCGGTCGTCCCGGAGGTGTAAAGCAGATATAGCGGATGCTCGGAATCCAGCGGTTCAGCCGGACACTCCGCGCTCGCCGTCTCCATCAATTCGTGCCACCAGTGGTCGCGGCCGGGCTGCATGTGCACGCTACTGCCCGTCCGTTTGTAAACCACCACGTTCTTGATTCCCGGACATTCCGGCAGCGCGCCGTCCACGGCGTCCTTGAGACGAACCTCAACCCCGCGCCGGAAACCCGCATCCTGCGTGATCACCGCGCAAGCCCCGGAGTCGTGAATGCGGTCGATCAGTGCGTGCGACGAAAATCCCCCAAAAATCACCGTATGCGGAGCGCCAATCCGGGCACAGGCCAGCAGCGCAATCGCGAGTTCTGGAACCATGCCCATGTAAATCGCAACGCGGTCGCCCTTGCCCACGCCCAGCGATTTCAGTACGTTGGCGAACTTCGAAACCTCCCACAGAAGTTGCTGATAAGTCAACGTCCGTGAGTCCCCCGGTTCGCCTTCCCACAGGATCGCGGCTTTGTTTCTGCGCCAGGTCGTCACGTGCCGGTCCAGGCAGTTATACGACAAATTCAGCTGGCCGCCCACAAACCATTGCGCAAACGGCAGATTCCACTCCAGCACTTTGTCCCAGGGCTTGAACCAGTGCAATTCGTGAGCGATCCCGGCCCAGAAACCCTCCGGATCCCGCTCCGCCTCCGCATAGATCCGCTCATAATCCGCCATGCTGGCGATATGGGCCGTCGACCGGAACTCATCAGACGGAGGGAAAATCCGGCTTTCACGTAAGCTGGTATCGATTGAGGTATTAGGCATAAACTTCGCTAAGCCTACTAGCGTACAATGCTTTTGATTGGATGAAAACGATAGCTTCCAGTCAGATTGCTCTTACTTCCAAAAAGCCCACCATTGCTTGGTATCCCGTCCGTCTTCCCGGCGTTCATGGGCGAACAGCGGTTGTCCCGCCACCACTGCGGCCGGGTTGAGCCGGAACAGCCGCTCCGCGCGCTTTTTCCCGTAGCGGGATTCAATCGCCTCGTACGCTTCGCTGAGCCGTGGGGTTCGATCCCTGGTATCGTGCGCGTCGCTGGCCACGAAATGCACCAGGTCTTCCTTCAGCAGTTGGTTGCAGCAGTGCTGCGCCGTATTCCCAAAGCGGCCCAGCAGCGATTGCCCCGTGATCTGCATCAGGCAGCCATCCATTACCCATTGCTTCAGTTCGTCCGGCTTCACCTGCATCTGCATGTTCCGTTCCGGATGCGTGATAATCGGCACGGTTCCGCGATCCCGCAGGCGGCTGAGAATCTCCCGGATCACCTGAAGATTCATCACATCCGGAAGTTCCACCATCAGGTAATTGCCATGGTTGATGGTGTACTTGGTGGGATTCAGCAGCGCGTCCTGGACGTTTTCAAAATGCACGTGGAAATCGCAGCCCAGGTGAATGCGGATCATCCCGTTGGCGGCAGCCTTCAGTTCGCCGAAAATCCGGTTAATCGCTTCCGGCTGAAAAGGGAATTCGCCGTTGGCGTGCGGGGTGGCGACGATGTCGGTGGTCCCCCCCTCCACCGCAATGCGAAGCATCTCTAAGGACTCTTCCATGTTTCGTGAGCCGTCGTCCCAGCCGGGGAGAATATGACTATGAATATCGACCATTTATGAGTGAATAAACGTTGTCCTGCCGGACCCCTCCAGTATAGCGGCTTCGTTTTTTTCGCGCGGTAGGCCTTGGTTCGTTCGCGGTCGCTACGTTTTGGTTGCCCGCCTGTTCCAAATAATCCGCGTTACACTGCTAATTTGTGAAACTGTCTTTTCGTAACTCGCTCGTCGCCTTGCTGATGTCCCAGGGGTCGGCCCAGCCGCAAGCGTATGTCACCGGACTTGGAGGATTCGCAGCCTTGTCGGGTGCCGCGGCGGTGCAATCCAGTCCACCGGCCGCTGCGAGTTACGATGCGAAGGTCGGTGCCGCTTTGAACTTTGAGACTGGTTATCACCTCAACGACTGGTTCAGCGGGCAGGCGGGCTATATCTGGAATCGAAACCGGATTGTGTCTAGCATGCTCGACGCCCCCGGCGGTATGCTCGTTCAACAGGCCGCGATCCGTTCGCAACACTCGGCAGGTGCCGATTTACTGCTGTATTTTCGGCCTCGTTCAAGCCAGATCCGGCCGTATTTGTCAGCCGGACCCGCCTGGGTGCGAGCGCTTTCGGAAAACAAGCTGGGATACCGCGTCGCAGTCGGCACGGACCTGATGCTGAAATCCGGATGGGGATTCCGCTATAGCTTCAGTGAGATGATGACGGCCAATCCCTTCGGAGCGGCGTTGCGTCCGCAGGCGGCTTCGAAGCTCATGAACTTCCAGAATCTGTTCGGAATCATCAAGCGGTTTTAGTGGCCGCAGAATTGGGCGTATGGACATCCAGGCCAATAAATAGGAGCGTTCTCGACGCGCTCACCCAGCACGCGAGCGTGACAAACGGCGCATGGGTTGCGCGATTGCAGGTATGCTGAAGGCATCGCGGCGACTATTTGTTCGAAGATGCAGAGTGCATCGCCGTCCGCCCGGTTGGCCGACAATACCCGCAACGGACCTTCGGCCTGTTCCAGCGCAATAAGCTTCGACAGAATCCTCGATTTCAGACGCGAGGAAGCGTGCTTCGGAGCCGGTCCTGCTTCGGCAGCCTCTTTCATCACTTGAACCATCTTCTTCATCTCGCTCCCCCGCTTCCTGTCTTTTTCATGATCTCGCGCAAAACGGATTCGCTATCGGTGGTGTTTGCGCCTTTTACTTCCAGCCAGCGTATTCTGAACCGTTCGCGGGCCCGTGCCAGCAGGCGTTCCACTGCCTTTTCGGTGCGGCCACTCTTTGCAGCCATTGCCTTGGCGGATTGCTCATCCCAATAGCGCCATCGGAGCGCCAAGGCATACTCGTAAGGCAACTCATCAAGAATCCCGGCGGCGGTTTGCGCGTCGCGGCGCTCGTCAAGTTTGCCATCCAAATCCGCGTCCTCCGCAAGCGCTGGTGATTCGGCTTCCAGTTCCAACTCCGCCAGCGGCTGGCTCAGCGTCCGCCGATAATAATCTTCCACCTTGAACCGCGCAATCCCCAGGATCCATCCCGCAAGCGGAGCCTGGCCGTTGTACGAACTCAGCGCCCGCCAGGACGCCAGAAAGACCTCCTGCACAATGTCATCCACCATCTCTACCTTCGGTGCAAGGCGCCGCCAAACGTAAGCGTTCACCCAGTCCGCATGGAGTTCGATAAAGCGCGCGGTAGCCTTCCGGTCGCGCGCCAGGATGGCCTGGGTAAGCGCGAGATCAGCCTCATGAATTTGTACTTGAATAGTGGCCGGCACAGGTTCCTTCATCTTAGATGTCGCGGTGGTTTCGGAAATCCCCCTATCGCCAGTCTGCCATGACTCCTTTCTGAATTGCGAGGGGGATCGCGGCGGCGGTAGCGACATGGTAACCAGTTGCAGGAATGGCAACGTTTGCAAATTACAACGCAAATGATCAAGGAGATTCCAGAATGAAGTCAATCAGGTTAGCCGGACACCGGCGCCCGTGCACACACGCCTCCGTTATGGCGCTCGCGTTGAGCCTCGCGGCATGGCCCATCATGGGCCAGAGTGGAGGCCCCGGATGCGTCATCGACCCGGCATCCCCTGCCATAGGCGCCGATGTTCCAGAGACCTATTTTGGACCCGCACCCTCTTCGGTGCTAAAGGAGTTGGTGGGTCCCCTGCAACTGCTGACCGCCGGGCTGCTGGACGCACGGGCGGGGACCATCACGCTGCCGCTATACAAGGGCAAAGTGAGGTCCACGGGTCAGACCGTCTGGTATGTTCTGACCGACACTACCGATCGCGATAATGCAGCCGCCTTGGGGTTGAACTTCTCGGCGAAGTTGGTCTATTCCGCCGTATCGCCGAATGCGGCGCGAACGGCGACGTTGCAGAAAGATACCTCCCTGGTGTTCGACGCCGGGACGGTAGACTTCTCTCCCGAGCACATCGTGACACCCGGGCCTCTCGGCGGTCAGCCCTTTCCCCCCGTCGTGGCCAAGGCGGGCTCGGTGGGGGATGCCCAATACAGTCCGCTGGTCCGAATCACCAACGCCGGTGGGCACATTTACAACGCTCCGATTATCGCCATGGGCGATGACACTCAAATGTTTATAGGGACTGACGGGAAGCCGAACTATAAGCGGGTACACGACAAGGTGGTTTCGATCAATATCAGCAACAAGAACGACGCGTCCTTCGTGACTCTAGCTCTCACGACCGGCTTCAGCTTCGCCAAGCCGGTGCTGTATCTGAGCCTGGAAGCGTCGGCGGAACTG
>JBBQUE010000239.1:0-5623 GCA_038212805.1 Bryobacterales bacterium
GCCGGTCGAACCGCAAGAACTCCAGCACCGAACGCCGCGCCACAATCGTAGGACCCACCGCGAAATCCACTCCCATCAGCAGCCGCGCCACCAACAGCCCGCCCAGGAATTCCGTGTTCATCCCTTCAGCTTCCAGCTTCGACCACAGGCTCCGCCCCGCCACCGCGCGATAGGGACACGTCGCCAAGCCCACGCGGGCATCCGCGAACTCCGCCGCCACCGACGCCAGCATATCCGGTTCCACCCGAATATCGCTATCGCTCATCACCAGCAAATCATGCCGCGCCGCCGCAAACATGCATGACAAACTGAACACCTTGGCATTGGCATACGGGGGTTCGCCGGTGATCAGCAGCCGCGCCCGCACCCCGGGATACGCGCTCTGTAGCTTCTCGAAAACAGGCACCGCGGCGTCGTGCCGATGCCGCACGGCCCCCAGAATTTCGAACTCGCTGTACTGTTGCGTGAAGAAGCTGCGCAGGTTCTCTTCCAGCCCCTCATCGGCCCCCATCAGCGGCTTCAAAACGCTGATGGGAACGCCACCGCCCAGCCGCCGCGGTTGACGCAGGTAGCTGGCGGTGGCCACCAGAATCAACACACAATACACCGACGACCCCGCCAGCAGCGCACTTAAAGCAATGAAGAGAACAAGCACCTACTCAGTAGGCGCCTTCGCGTCAATCAGCGCCTGAATCTTCGCCAGAAACTCATCCACCGGCTGCGCGCCTAAATCTCCATGCTTCCGGTTGCGCACCGAGACCGCCCCGCTCTCCGCCTCGCGATCCCCCACCACCAGCATGAACGGGACTTTCTGCATCTGCGCATCCCGGATCTTCAGGTTCACCTTCTCGTTCCGATCGTCCAGATGCACGCGGATGCCCGCCGCATCCAGGCGCTCCGTTACCTTGCGCGCGTACTCCAACTGCCGGTCCGTAATCGGCATGACCACAACCTGCACTGGAGCCAGCCAGACGGGAAACGCCCCCGCATAGTGCTCCACCAGAATCCCGAAGAATCGCTCCACGCTTCCATAAAGCGCCCGGTGAACCATCAACGGCTGATGCTTCTTGCCATCCTCGCCCGTAAACTCCAGGTTGAATTTGCGCGGCAAAGTGAAATCAAACTGCACGGTGGAAAGCTGCCACTTGCGCCCAATGGCGTCCACCAGCTTCATATCGATCTTAGGCCCATAAAACGCGGCCTCATCCGTCATCACGGTGGCCTTAATATTCAGCCGGTCCACCGCCTGATGCAGCGATTTCTCCGCCAGATCCCATTGATCTTTAGTGCCGTCATACTTCCCGCTTACCCCGCCGTCCCAGGTGGAAAGCTCCGCTTCATACGAGTCGAAACCAAACTGTTTCAACACATCGATCGCGAATTCGAGGCAGTTCACTATCTCGTCCTCAATCTGATCCGGACGGCAGAAAATGTGCGCATCATCCTGGGTAAACCCGCGCACACGCAGCAACCCGTGCAGCGTCCCCGCGCGCTCATACCGGTACACCGTACCCAGTTCCCCCAACCGCACCGGCAGATCGCGATAACTGCGCGGCCGGTCGGCATAAATCAGAATGTGCCCGGGACAGTTCATCGGCTTCAACTGGTACTCCGCATCGTCCAGTTCCATGGGCGTAAACATGCTGTCGCTGTAGTAATTCGCGTGTCCGGAAATCTTCCACAAATCCCGGCGCATTACATGCGGCGTGTAGACCAGCGAATACCCGCGCTTGATGTATTGATCCCGCATCCAGTCTTCAATAATCTTGCGAATCGTCCCGCCCTTGGGATGAAAGAAGATCAGCCCCGGCCCCGCCAGCTCCTGAATACTGAACAGGTCCAGCTCTTGCCCCAGCTTGCGATGGTCGCGCTTCTTGGCCTCTTCAATCTTCTGCAGGTGCTCCGCCAGATCCTTCTTATTGAAGAACGCAGTCCCGTAAATGCGCTGCAGCCGCGCGTTTTTCTCGTTGCCCTTCCAGTACGCGCCCGCTACCGAAAGCAGCTTGAAAGCCTTGATCCGGCTGGTGCTGGGCACATGCGGCCCGCGGCAGAAGTCAATAAAATCCGGACCCAGCGTGTATTCGCTGAACATCGCATCGGCTTTTTCTTCAATCAGCTGATGCTTCATCCACTCGCCCTTGTACTTTTCCAGACCCACATCTTTCGATGTCATTACGCGGTCGAACGGCAGGTCTTTCCCCTGCAGCTCCCACATCTTCGCTTCAATCTTTTCCAGATCCTCAGGCGTGAACGGAATCTCCCGTTGAAAGTCATAGTAAAACCCGGCCTCGGTGGGCGGGCCAATACCAAGCTGCGTCTCCGGATACAGTTCCAGCACGGCGGCGGCGCACAGATGCGCGGTGGAATGCCGGTAAACCTCCAGCGCTTCCGGATTCTTCGACGTCAAAATCTCCAGCGTGGCGTCGCCTTCGAAAGGCCGGGTGAGATCGTAAAACACTCCGTTCACCCGCGCCACCACGGCGTCGTCGGCCAGCCGCGGCCCAATCGACCGGGCGATATCGATGGGGCGGGTTCCGGCCTCGACAACTTTCTGGCTCCCATCCGGAAGCGATACAGTAATGCTCTGACTCATGAAATCTAAGGGTAACAACTTTGCCCGCCGAATCGTATATCATGCTTCAGTGATGAAAACACTCCTCTTGACCCTGGCCGGAGCCGGTCTCATGGCCGCGCAAAGCTCCAACGTGGTAACCGACAACGATCAGGTGAAAGTATTAAAGGTGGTGGTGCAGCCCCACCAGAAAACCAAACTGCACGGACACAAGGTAAACCGCGTGATGATTTACCTGCAGCCCGGCAAGCAGGACTTCGCCTTCTCCGACGGCAAGAAGACCACGATCACCTGGCAAAAAAACGAAGCCAAGTGGAGCCCCGCCGGCGGCATGCACATTGCGGAGCTCACCACCCCGGAGCCCGTAACCATTGTTGAAATAGAGCTGAAGCAGCCCGGCCACGCCCCGGCCCCCAACGCGCTGGACCCCGTCAAGCTTGATCCCAAGCACTACCAGGTCGCCATGGAAAACGATCAGGTCCGCGTGCTCCGCGTCAAGATCGGGGCCGGCGAAAGCGCCCCCATGCACAAGCACGCGCTCAACCGGGTCATCGTCTACCTTACCGATCAGAAAGTGCTCTCCACCACCGAAGACGGCAAAGAAACCACCGTGGAACACAAAGCCGGCGACGTTGCGTGGGCAGGCCTTGCCCAGCACAAGGAAAAGAACGTGGGCACCCAGGCCTTCGACCTCTACGCCGTGGAGCTGAAAAAATAGCGCATGACCGCACCAATCCCGGGTCTGATGATGGATTATCCGCTGACGCTCCCGCCCCTGCTGGAGCGCGCAGCCAAACTGTTCCCCGCCAAGCGCATCTCCAGCCGTTCCGGCGCGTCCATGCACCGCTACACGTATGCCGAGTTCCACGCCCGCACCCACCGCCTGGCGCACACGCTCGCGGCCCTTGGCATTCAACCCGGCGAACGCGTGGGATCGCTCTGCTGGAACACCTACCGCCACCTGGAGCTCTATTTCGCCGTCCCCTGCTTCGGCGCCGTGCTCCACACCCTAAACCTGCGCCTGGCCCCTGACCAACTGGCGTACATCATCAACCACGCCGGCGACCAGGTGATCTTCGTGGACGCCTCCCTGGCCCCCCTGATCGATCAGATCCGCGCTGAAATCCCAGGTGTCCGCCGGGTCATCCTGATTGGCGAAGGCGACGACGGCGGCGAATACGAAACTTTACTAGCCAGCGCGCCCACCCAACCCTACGCCTGGCCCGACCTTGACGAGAAAACCGCCTGCGCCACCTGCTACACCTCCGGCACCACCGGCCATCCCAAGGGCGTCCTCTTCACCCACCGGTCTTTGGTTTTGCACACCTTCGGCCTGGCCATGACGGATTCCTTCGGCCTGTGCGAACGTGACGTGGTGCTCCAGGTGGTACCCATGTTTCACGCCAACGGCTGGGGGCTGCCCTACGCGGCCATCATGGTGGGCGCGGACATCGTGTTCCTGGGCCGACACCTGCAGCCCGAGGACATCGCGACCGCGATTCAGAATGAGCGTGTAACCATGTCCGGCGGCGTACCCACCATCTGGATGGGCTTGTACAATCAGCTGGAGCGCCATCCGTACGATCTCTCCAGCCTGCGCCTTCTTGTCTGCGCTGGTTCCGCCTTGCCCCGCCAGTTCATCGAACTGTTCGCCCACAAGCACGGCATTCGCATCACCCTGGCCTGGGGCATGACTGAAACCACCCCCATCGCCACCGTGATGACCCTGCGCAAAGACCTGGAAACCCTGCCCGACGCCGCCAAATTTGACATCCAGGCGCGCCACGGCTCACCCGTCGCCGGCGTGGAAGTGCGCATTGTCGACGCGAAAGGCCACGAACTCCCCTGGGATGGTTCCACCATGGGCGAACTGCAAACCCGGGGCCTCTGGGTCACCAGCGGCTATTACAACGATCCCCGCGGCGGCATCAACGACAACAGCGAATCCTTCATGGACGGCTGGTTCCGCACCGGCGACGTCGCCACCATCGACGCCAACGGCTACATCCAGATCATGGATCGCACCAAGGATTTAGTGAAAAGCGGAGGCGAATGGATCTCGAGCGTGGATCTGGAAAACATGCTCATGGGGCATCCGAAAGTGATGGAAGCAGCCGTCATCGCAGTGTTTCATCCCAAGTGGGAGGAGCGCCCCCTGGCCTGCATTGTGCCCCTCCCGGAATACCGCGATCAGCTAACCAAAGAAGAAATCCTGGCGTACCTAGCCCCGAGGGTAGCCAAGTGGTGGCTCCCCGACGACGTGGTGTTTATCGAAGCGGTCCCCAAGACCAGCGTAGGCAAATTCAACAAACGAGCCCTACGCGACCAATTCAAAGACTACAAACTCCCAGGGACCGGGGCCTGAGCCCCCTCTACTGCGCCTGAGTCAAATGCGCCCGCCGGTTCTTCTGCCAGCAAGCTTCCGTCTGCTCCGAACAAACCGGCTTCTGGCGGCCATAACTAGTCACCTTCAACTGGCTTGAAGGCAGTCCTAAGCTGGCCATGTATTCCGCCGATTTTTTCGCACGGGCCTCGCCCAGCGCCAGATTATACTCATCCGATCCGCGCTCATCGCAATGCCCTTCCACCGTCAGCTTGAAATCCGGATACTGCTTAATGATCTCAGCCAACGTCCCCACATCCCGCTTGAGCGCTGCCTCCGCATCCGGCCGCAGAGTTTTCTTATCGTAATCAAAGTAGGCGTCCTCAATCCGGTCTAGCAGATCCTGGATGCGCGCGCGCGTAGCGGCATCCGGCATGCGGTCACGCGGTCCAGCCGCCGTTGCCGCGGGACGCGGCGCTTCCTGCCGGCGCGCAGCGGCGGGAGCCGGAGTTGTCACTGCCACTACCGGAGCGGGCGTGGGTTGCGTAGCTTTCGCCACCACCTTCTTCTTGCATCCAACTGCGCCGATACTCAACACCACAATGGCCAATCCAACAATAAAGTTTCGTTTCATGAAGGTCCTTTAAAAAGCAAGCCGCTGAGGCTCTTTCTTTTTAGAATAGAAAATTCCTACCGGAAATGGAATCCCATGTGCCTCAACCAGCTAT
>JBBQUE010000240.1:0-5622 GCA_038212805.1 Bryobacterales bacterium
TGGCGCGCGCCTGGAAGGCTTGAGTGGCTTCAAATTGACCTTGATTCGGTTCGAAATGAATGGGGAGTTTCCCATAAGCTTCGATTTGCCCGCGATCGTCGGCAGCAAATAGGCAATTTGAAAGTAATATTACGAGACTATAGGCCCAATATCGATGGTTCATATTTGAAAACTCAATAGTGTCTTAAGCTCCTCATAGTAACGCACAGAACACTTCGGATCATCCGCCTGCCAGAACCTGACTACCGACCCGCTCCAGCGAAAGGCGGGACCGCTAATGAAGCCGCTGCCATTCCGTTGCGGGAAGGTCTGCCGAGCAACCGACTCGCCTCAACAACCCTGGCGGCAACCAACAAGGGGTACGACCCAAGCCACCCACGCCCGCCGAAGAGAAAGACGAGACTTGCCGGCTCCGTGACATGTCAAGGACCATCGACCGCACGGGCAGCGGCGACGGAAGTAGACCGGACAGAGCCCCTCTTTGGATTCCGCTTGGAGTCCAAAACCCCTGGAATCTTGGTGTGTAGCCTCCATTTGGCGTCCAAATCGGAACCTGCGGGCATCACGGCTTTGTTTTGCCGCTCGAGGGCGGGTGACAAGGGCACATCTGCGCGATGTGGCTGGCATGTTCTCGATCACGGTGCAAGCTTGCCGCAGCCAGCATTTCAGGTTTAGAAATTGAATTTCAAAGCTAACTGCAGCACGCGCGGACGATCTGCGCTTTGCAGCGTCGAGAACGTTGGGCTCACCACGCTCATGTCGGGCGGGAAGAACTTCACGTTGTTCAGCGCATCGAACGCCTCCGCCCGGAATTGCAGATACATCGTCTCCTTGAAATAAAAGTTCTTGAACACCGACAGATCGGTATTCCACCACGCCGGCGCCTAAATAATATCGCGCCCCGACGTCCCGAATTTCAGCGGCAGGGTTTGCGTGAACGCCGACTTGTTGAACCAGTAACGCGAAGTATTATTGCTTCCAAAACCCGACCCCGGGGTAATTCCGTTGAACGAAGAGAACAGGTCGGCTCCCGTCGCGTCGGCGCGTTGCGTGACGTAAGAGAGCCCGGTCAGGTTCGTGGACGTCACGCTGCGATGCACGCCGGTCTGGTAGGACGTGATGGCATTCACCTGCCAACCGCCCAGCACCGCGTTGCCCGCTTTTCCAATGTTCGTCAGATAGCGTTGTCCCTTGCCAAACGGCAGTTCGTATACCGCGCTGGCTACGAAACGGTGACGGATGTCGAAGTCTGAATTGCCTTTGTCCAACTGAAAATTCGCCGGGTTCAGATTCGGAGAACCGAACGCTCCGCCCGAATCGTTGTCAATGGAATGCGCCCAGGTTTCCGCCACCAGCAACTGCCAGCCCTGGCGAAACCGCTTCTCCAACTTGAAGTTGAATGCGTTAAAATCCGACCATCCCGATTGCGATGAATATAACATCTGGTTGATCCGCGGATAGCGCGTGGCCACACCCGGAGTGATGTCGTAAAGCACGCCTGGCGTCACGTTTGCATATGCGTTGTAGCGCTTCGAAAGCCGCCGCCCGTGCGACCCCACGTACGCCGCCTCAACCAGCCAACCGCTGCCAATGGATTTCTGTACCGACGCGGTCCACATGTACACGCGCGGCTTATCCCCTTTGATTTCCTCGGCGAAGAGGTTGGTGCCCAGAGGCGTTACGAAGTTGCCGTCCACGGGCGGCACCACGATGGCCGGCAGGGTGTTCACTCCGAACTGATACTGCGGAATGCCCTTGCCCGTGAAGTTGTAGTTCTGCTGCGTGAAGATCGGCGGCCCGTTCGTGATGAACTGCGTCTCGTTCATCTGCGTCTGATCGTAGTACACGCCAATGCCGCCTCGCAGCACCCAACTCGGCAGCGCTTTTGGATTGTAGGCAAAGCCCAGGCGAGGCGCGAAATCCCGGTAATCCGGCTTCACGATCGACGAACGGATCTGATGTAGCGAGGGGAAGAGTTGCTTGCCGGTCTGGAAATCAAACCCATACACGTGTCCGATCTCCTGATCGATCGGCGTGGGCGGGCCCACATATTCCCAGCGCACCCCGTAGTTGAGCGTCAGTTCCTTGGTGATCTTCCAATCGTCCTGGACGAAAAGGTTGTGCGTCATGAACGTGAAATGCGTGGCCGACGTGCCAACCGCGCCGCTCATGCTGGTGGGGTAACCGAGGAGAAAATCGGCTACACCGCTGCCGGTACCGGACACCGGATTCCCCGTGCTGGAATTCAGGGATGCCGTATAGCTGGCATTGAACGTGAAGCTTCCGCGCGGGCCGTTGTCGCTATCCAGCAGGAACCGCGTTTGCCGCAGATCGTAGCCGGCTTTGATCGAATGGGCCCCTTTGATCCACGTGATGCCGTCCGTGATCTGGTAGTTGTGCAGCTTGTTGCCTTGCGTCAAGCCATTGCTGCCAACGCTGCTGAAGCCCTGCCACGCAACGCCCGGCACGCCCCAGTTCAGCGGCGCGGTGGATACGCCCGTGATCCCGATCAGCTGGGCAATGTTCTTATCGACGGTCACTTGCTGGCCGAACAGCTTCATGTAGGCATAAGACAACCGCACCACATTCACAATGGTGGGCGACAAAGTACTGGTCAACTGGCCGACGCCCGACGCGCCTTTTGTATCCACCAGGGATCCGCCTAGAGGCGTCAGCGATGCGGGCGATAACGGCGCTTTCTGGTAACTGTAGCGCCCGAAGAGCGAGTTGTTGCTGTTGATCAGCCAATCCCCGCGGAAGTTCATCTGATCGTCGTCCAAGCGCTGCACCGGCGTGCCTACAAGGTTCGCACCGTTGACCACCGGGGCGTTCACTACTGGAATATAGGAGAAGAAGTTTTTCGCCACGGCGTTGATCCGGCTGGCTGGGATTTTGTTCCCCGGAAACGGCTGGCGCGTGTTGGTTGCGGCGTCAAACGTCAGGGGATCGCTGATCGCGGGCTGCCCCGTGAAGTCACCGGATAGCAGTTGCTGAGTCGGATAGATGCCGCGCTGAATCACGCCCAGGCGCTGGCGGAAGCTCTCGAAGTTTCCGAAAAAGAATACCTTGTCCTTTATGACGTAGCCGCCGCCCGCCGCGCCGAATTGATTCCGCTTAAACGGTTCCGGCGTGGACGAGAAGAAATTGCGCGCGTCCATCGCATCGTTGCGCAGGAATTCGAACACCGTCCCGTGAAACTGATTCGTGCCGCCCCTGCTGGCTTCATTAATGATCGCGGGCGAATTGCCGAACTCCGCCTGGAAGAAACTGCGCTGGATCTTAAATTCCTGCACCGCGTCGAGCGAGGGCGTGATGGAACTATCGCCCACGCGTGGGTTGCGCATCTCCACGCCGTCGAACAAATAGCTAGTGGAGCTTTCCCGTTGCCCGCCCACCAGCAGACTGCGGTCGGAGCGGGACGTAGTCGATGCTACGAAGCTGGCGGGCCCAGTGCCCGTTGGCAGTTGCGGCATCACACCGGGCGACAGCGCTCCCAGCGTGATGTAGTTGCGCCCATTGAGCGGCAGATCGTTGATGGCACGCCGCGTCATCACTTGGCCCAAGGACGCCGTTTCCGGTTCCAGCAGCGGCGCGGACGCCTCCACCACGCTGATCTGCTCAGTGATTTGGCCCACCTTCAACGATAGATTGACGGTGGCGCGCTCTGCGATGTTCAATGTCAGGGTGTCCACTACCGAGGTCTGAAATCCCGGAGCCTGCACCGCAAGCCGGTACACTCCAGGGGCCAACTGCGGCACCACGTATTCGCTGATTTCATTCGCGGTCGATTCCCGGCGTTGGCCAGTGCTCAGCAGGGTGGCCGTCACCTTCGCCCTGGCCACGGCGGCGCCGGATTCATACGTAATCACTACGGCGCTGGTGGAAGTGTTGACCTGCGCCGATAAAGACGCACAGGCCAGCAAAACTCCGGCGACGTTTGAAAGGGTGCGGCTGAAAATCATGTGGGAGATGATATCACCGGTGAACCAATGGCGGTGTACGTTCCGGGTGAACAAGGGCGGCTTCAGTCTCATCGAGAGACCCGTTGGGCGGCATGTTACTACGAAGCCATGCACTCCGGAAAGCCGTTCAGCCAGGCAAACGTCACCGTCTGGCCGTCTCCTGCGCGGTAGCGGTCCAGCGCTTCAGGGGCATCCTGTTCAACAGCATTAGATCGTTGTAGCTTGCATGCAGTTTGCGGGTCATCGAATTGAAAGCCGCCGCCAGATGGCTGAACTAATCGTCCGACTTCAGTTCCACGATGGTAGAAGCTCCTGGCCATGTACGCCGCCAGAACCAGCAGCAGAACTCGAATCACTGCCGAAGACAACAGAGTGAGATAACAAAGGCGGGTCAGTGCCGCGAACGCTTTATCCGCCGATTGCTCCGCGACAATCACCCACCCGCGTCGTGCCTGAAGTCGAAGACCTTTACGGCGTTCTTTTCCCGAACCTCGCAAAGCGCTGCAAGGCGTCCGGAAGGGGGGTAACGCGATTCGGCTTGTCCATGGCATCAGCTCGCGCACTTGCTCTGAACGCACACTGCCCCGCTAAGGTCCCGGCTGACAATCAGGGATCCTTGCCAGCCGCAAAACCCACCCTGCCGTGGCAGAAATTTATCTGCGAAACAAAATAGGTTAAGTCTGAATCAATTTCCCGCAATCCGAAAACCGGCTGGACTCGTATACCCGGCGGTAGGGGTTGTCGTAGTCAGGTCAGATTAGTTTCACAAATCAATGAGAAGGAGGAGTATGAAGACACTTTTGTGGTTAACGGGAATAGCACTGGCTGTTTCCGGAGTGGGGCAAGCAGCGGTGATTCCATGTGTTACGGGATCGTACGCCAGCTATGTCTCAATTGCGGCGATGGGTTGTTCGGTGAACGATCAACAGTTTTACGGGTTTTCCACTTTGCCCGTGGCCGTTGGTTCCACTGCCATCGCGCCCGGGTCGATCAATGTAAGTCCAATTACAATCGCGTCGTCGCCGGGATTGCTGTTCACCTTCAATTCAACGGCGGCGTCTCGCCAAACCCTGGAAGCCTTCCTGGCTTTTAATGTCACACCGCTTCCGGGGGGTAACATTACTTCCAGTACGTTGCTAACTCAGAACGGCGGCACCGCGACCGGAGATGGAGGAGTTGTGGGAATTGAATCCGTCTGTCTGGACACAGCGCTAACTGCCACGGGAACGTGTCCCGGCAATCCGGCTTTCCGGAAGCTCGGCACCTTCGCGCTATCGGGGATTCCACCTCAAACGTCGGACAACCTGAAGTTCGCTGTTCCCCATAGTTTGCTGGGGCTCACGGGGGACTTCTCGCTAACTGGCGGTACGAACGGGACGGCTTCGGTAACCAGCTTCGGCATCCAGGTCAACACGGTGCCGGAACCCGCAACTTTATTAATAACCGGGTCAGCCCTTCTGGGACTGGCAATCATGCGGCGGAAGAGAAAAGTTGTTTCGTAGTAGAGGAGAAAAGGACAAATATAAATGCAAAAGCTACAACCAATTTTAGCGGCCACTCTAGCATTCGTCATGGCGTCACCCCAATCACTCTTGTCCAAGACAAGTTTAAAGTGAGCGAGAAGAGCGGGAAACGCGCCCCCCTATAATTGTTCCGGGCC
>JBBQUE010000241.1:0-5597 GCA_038212805.1 Bryobacterales bacterium
CGTTCACCAGGTAGCTACCGTATCCAACCAGATTGACATCTTTCCCTTGCATGTTCAGCGGAACCGGCGCAATCGCCAGTCCTCTTTGAATCTTGAGAGGGTCCAGGAGCGTTGTTTGAGCTTGGCAAAGGAGACCACCTACGACCAGTAGGCTCGATCCCCATAACAGTGTTTGGTGTTTCATGTTTCCTCCGTTATCAAGTGATTCGAACTCCTGGATCGTATCACTAAAAGCGTTTTGTTACGGCATCGCCACCAGCGCCGGAACCAGCAGCTCAGCGCGGGGCGCGCCTAATCCGGTGATGAAATCATACCCAACGCCGGCGCTGCAGATGGCTCCGCAGTTGCCGTTTGCGCCGGTGGCAACCTCGCGATAGTCTCCTACAATCTGGTAGAGATCGGTGCCCACCACGTTCAGTGGGAACTTTTTCGCAGCGGCCCGCATGGAGTTTGCGATGGCGAAAAGCGCCGCCCATTGGGGCGTGCCCGCGCTGGTACCACCCACTTGCAGCCAGCCGCCGTTGGGGCTGCTGAAGACCGCGAATCCGGTGTTGGGCTCGGCGTGGTAAGCCACGTCCGGCACGCCGCGGCGTCCGCTGTTCTGCACTCCCATTTGATAGCCCGGCTGCACGTAGACGATGCTCTGTCCGCCCCCGCTACCCGCCCACGCGACCTCAGCCCCGGAAGCTATGTTGGCAACAGTCCCGCCCACGCCCACCACGAAGGGCGACGCCGCCGGGTACTCCACACCGTGTCCGTTATCACCGGAGGCGGCCGTGAACACCACGTTCCGTACGTTAAAGTGGTTGTCGAAGTAGCCGATCCCCTGAAATTCGGTAGTCCCGAAACTCATGGAGACCACCGGCGCGCCGCTGCGCACCGCGATATCGACAGCGCTAAACAGATCGGCCAGACCCGACGACTGCGCCTCAATCAACAGGATCTTGGCGCGCGGAGCGATGGCGTGGGCCCATTCCACATCGAGCGAAATCTCAAGCGCCCAACCCGTATTCGCCGTAGGCCTGGCGCCGTTCTGGTACACCTTGCGAAAGCAGCCGTTAGCGCCAGTACACGCCGGCAGCCCGTACTGCGCTGAAAATACTGCCAGATCGGCTTCGATGGCTGGATGATCGTAGGCGTTGATAATGGCGATGGTCTGGCCTTGGCCTTGATTCGTGAGCCGGTCGATGCCGTAGAAAGCTTTGATATCTTGCGGCGCCAAGCCATTCGGCTGTCCGGGATTGGCACTGGGATAGACGTGGTGCGGCGGACGCGCCTCAATATGTGGACGGGGCAATTGGGACCACAGAGGAGTCGTCAGCAGCAAACAGAACGGAACGCGGTGGAGAAGCATCATCCTGTTTGTGTTATCGGCTGTGACGGGTCCGGTGAGAGCGCAAATTTTTGAGCACAGGTGTGGCGGGCCCCTCCCGGCGGTCCGCGCGGGAAACACCGCTTTTGTGGGGATTCCGTGGTGGCGGCTGAATTGCACAACTGCCCTGCGTGCCTCCGTCAAAAAGCCAATCCTTTTCCGTGTTGCTGCATATGCTCGCCCTGGTAGCGTTGCTGGCGCTGAATTCCCACGTGCTGCTGCGGATGCCCGCGCTGCCCGCGTTTGAAAAAACCAAGCCATTGACCTTCATTCCTCCGCGCGCGCCCCGGCCTGCGGCTCCCTTAGGCCCAGCCGGAGGATCGCGCGCATCGCTCTCGCCCGCTCCCCGCCGTTACTTTGTTCCGCCCACGCCGGTTCACGATCCCAAGCTCGCGCTGCCGGTGAGCCTGGATTTTGACGCCCCGGCCGTGGTGTTGGCAGCTTCCGATCCAGGCGATCCCTATAGCAAGCTTCCCAGCCATGCGCTGGGCACGGGCGCAGGCTTCTTAGGAACTGGGAGTTCGGGCTGCTGCGGCGGGGTTGGCGGCGGCCTGGGCAGCGGCGGAAGCCACCCCATCACCGGTCCCAGTCTGATTTATAAGGTGGAGCCGGAATTCTCAGAAGAGGCGCGCAAGGCGAAATTCCAGGGAATGGTGGTGCTCTCGGTGGAGGTGGACGCCAGCGGACGGCCGGCGCACCTGGTGGTGGTTTCCAGTCCCGGGCTGGGGCTGGATCAGAAAGCCTTGGATGCCGTGGCCCAGTGGCGCTTCCGCCCCGCCTATCGCGATGGCAGGCCGCTCACCACCACGGCGCGCATTGAGGTAAACTTCCACCTGCTCTAAGAGAGGACGCTGGGTGTGCGGCGTAGAAGTGGAAAGGCTATGAAACTGGCCGCGGATGCACGCGGATAAGACCAAAGCCAGGAAGGGCCAGGAGTTTCTTATCCGCGTTTATCGGCGTTCATCCGCGGCCAGCTCCTTCTCGTCCAGCGTAACTGAACGCTCAGATGGTTGATCGAACGCCCACCGGAACTTGCGTAAGACCCGCTACCCGTGGTTCCCTATAGGGTTAAGGCGCTTTCTTACCGATGTCCAAATCCCTGCGATTTTTCACCTCTTTGCTGTTTGTAGTAGCCCCGCTCCCGGCTCAGCGCGAGCTATCCGGCGCGGCCCAGGCACGCCTGGCGTTAGACCGGCTCAACGTCACAGGCACCGTGCTGATGATTGCCGCCCATCCGGATGATGAAAACACGGCGCTGCTAGCCTATTTCGCCCGCGGGCGCAAGGTCCGGACCGGCTATCTGTCGCTGACGCGCGGGGAGGGCGGGCAAAACCTGATCGGGTCGGAGCAGGGCGATGCGCTGGGCATAATCCGCACGCAGGAACTGTTGGCCGCGCGCCGCATTGATGGCACCGAGCAGTTCTTCACCCGCGCCATCGATTTCGGCTTTACCAAAACCACCACCGAAACCTTTGAAAAATGGGGGCATGACAAGATCCTGAGCGACGTGGTTTGGGTGATCCGGCGTTTTCGGCCCGACGTGGTTGTGCTGCGCTTTTCCGGAACTTCCCGGGACGGCCACGGCCAGCACCAGGCCTCCGCGCTGCTGGGGAAGGAGGCGTTCACGGCCGCCGCGGACAAGACCAAATTCCCCGAACAGCTGAAATACGTGCAGCCCTGGCAAGCCAAGCGCCTGATGTGGAACGTGTTCAACTTCACGCGGGAGCAGGAGAAGGACTCCGAGAAGTTGAAAGACAAGGTGGAAATCGATCCGGGCGATTACGACCCCGTGCTGGGTCATTCCTACGGCGAAATCGCCGGCATGAGCCGCAGCCAGCACCGCAGCCAGGGCATGGGCGCGCCGGAACGCAAGGGATCGCAGAAGAACTCCCTTGTGACGATTGCCGGCAATCCTGCGGCCAAGGACGTCTTTGATGGCGTGGACATCACCTGGGATAGCGTTCCCGGTGCGGCTGACATCAGCCGGTTGTTCGCCCAGGCCAGCCGGACCTTCGACGCCGTGCATCCGGAGAAAATCGTGCCGCTGCTGCTGCAGGCCGAGCCTTTGCTGGCGGCGCTGCACCACCCCGTGGCGGAGCGTAAGCATCGCGAACTGTTGGACGCGATTGAGCTTTGCTCCGGGCTGGCGCTGGAAGCCACGGCCGAGAAGTACGCGGTGATGCCCGGTGGAACGCTGAAGTTTACCGGTACCGTGGTGAATCGGCTGGGGCAGGCAGCGGAATTGGAAGCGGTCTGGGTGGATGGGATCGTGAAAAGCGCTGAAACGAAGCCCAAGACCCCCGAACTGGCGCGCAACACGCCCGCTAGCGTCAGCCTGACAGTGAACATCGGGGCGAATCAGCCTTACTCCCAACCCTACTGGCTGTGCGCGCCCAAGCAAGGCGGCGCGTATACCGTGGACGATCAAATGCTGATCGGGCTGCCGGAAAACCCGCCCCTGTTTACAACGCATTTTAAGATTCGCCTGGCCGGACAGTCCCTGGAATTTATGCGGCCCGCCGTATACCGGTATGTGGACCGGGTGCAGGGGGAACTGGCTCGCTCCATTGTGGTGGAACCGCCCGTGGCGCTGGAACTTCCGCTCAAAGCGGTGGTGTTCCCGGCGGCTGCCCCCAAACAGGTGGAAGTACTGTTGAAAGCCAACGCCGCTGGGCAATCGGGCACGGTGGTGCTGGAAGCTCCGTCCGGTTGGCGCGTGGAGCCTGCGTCGAAGCCGTTCAAGCTGGAGGACGCCGGGCAGGAAGCCATCGTTACGTTTCAAGTAACGCCGCCTTCAGGTGAGGCACGGGCAATGCTGCACGCACGCGCCGATGTGGGCGGGAAGAGCATCCGGGTGGGCACTGTGGTGTTGGCGTTCACACACATTCCACCGCAGACGTTGTTCCCCGCGGCCGAGGCAGGGTTGACGCGGGCCGACATTCGGAACCTGGATAAGAGCATCGGCTACGTCATGGGGGCCGGGGATGAAATGCCTGAGGCGCTGCGCCAGACCGGGGCGGAGGTTACGCTGCTGACCCCCGAAGACTTAAGCCGTGCCGACCTGAAGCGCTACGATGCCATTGTCACCGGAGTGCGGGCCTACAACACGCGGGCAGACCTGCGCGCCAACCAGCATCGCCTGCTGGAATACGTCTCGCAGGGCGGGACATTGGTGGTTCAATACAACGTGCTGGAGGGCGGCTTCGGAGGCGGCGACCCCACGCTGCTGGATCATATCGGTCCCTACAAGTTGAAGACCGGGCGGGAGCGCGTGACGGTAGAGGAAGCGCCCGTGAAATTCCCCACGCCCGATAGCCCGCTGCTGCGTGAGCCGAACAAGATCGTGCCGCACGATTTCGAAGGCTGGGTTCAGGAACGTGGCCTCTACTTTGCCTCTGAGTGGGATCCGCGCTATCTGCCCCTATTCGAAACGCACGACCCGGGGGAGAAGCCGCTGCTAGGCGGTACGCTTTATACCAAGTACGGTAAAGGCGCCTACGTCTTCACACCCATGTCGTGGTTCCGCCAGCTACCGGCCGGGGTGCCCGGCGCGTTCCGTATCTTCACCAATTTGCTGAGCGCCGGGAAAACGTTGTGAACGAACCGCCGCCGTTTCTGGGTACCTGGAACCGGGTGTACGCCATGGTGGTGATCTATCTGGTGGTGGTGATCGCGGCGCTGTACGCGTTGTCGCGCGAACTGAGCTGACCGGCGCATGCCCGATTTCGGCCATCGGATTCTGATCGCGGGGTTCTGCCTGATCGCCGTCTTCGTGATGTTCGTTCCGCCCGGGATCGGGATCGCCAATAATGGCGATTATGGCAAGTTGATTGGGCGCTTCTCGCTGGGCCCTACCGACCCCCGCAACCCCGACGAAGGCATCTTCTATGAGCAACGCTGGCGCTTCCACCCCACCTACAGCTGGATCTCCGATAATTACTCCACCGAAGTCCTGATCATCGGTTTGGCGGTAAGCGCGGCCCAGGCTTTCGATAACAAATATTTCGACATCCGCTGGGTAGGAGTTATCCACGCAGCCCTGTGGATTGCCTGTTTTGCCCTGGTTTTACCGCTCTTTCGCCGCCTGTCCGGATGGCGGCGCTACACCCTGCCGCTCTTTCTGCTGTTGGTGGCCGGCGACGCCAGCTACCTGGTGCAATTCAACTCCTTCCATACCGATACCGCCGCCTGCATTTTCCTGGCCTGGTGCGTCATGATCGCTTTA
>JBBQUE010000242.1:0-5596 GCA_038212805.1 Bryobacterales bacterium
GAATATCAACCCAACCGCTCCGCCATCTTCCACTTCCGCGACCGCATCTGGCCAGATCTCCGGCAACGCTGGCCCACGCTCATATGGGAGATTATCGGCAAGAACCCGCAATCGCTACACGGAATAGGCCAGGGTGATTCGCGGATACATTTGATCGGGCCCGTGGACGACGCCATCGCCCGCATCGCCAGCGCCAAAGTGGCCGTCGTGCCACTACTGGCAGGCAGCGGAACCCGTATCAAGATCCTGGAAGCGTGGGCGGCTGCTACCCCGGTGGTTTCTACCACCATCGGCGCAGAGGGCCTGCATGGGCGCTCGGGAGAAGAACTGCTGATCGCCGATCGCCCGGCCGCCTTCGCCGCTGCCGTTCATGGCCTCCTCTCTGACCCCTCAGCCCGCATCCAAATCGGGAGCGCTGGGAGGAAGCGTTATGAAGACGAATATTCCTGGGAAAAAGCGTGGATTAGTCTGGATAAAATTCTGAGATCAACGGGTGGTGTCTAAACCTCTATAATAGGTACGGAATATGCGTTTTTCTGTGGACGCTCACGCGATCGGGCAGCACCTGACAGGGAACGAGACCTATGTCCGCAATCTGCTGAATTGCTACGCTAATTTGGATGGGGATTCGGATTTCATCGCTTATCTCTCGCGCCGGGCGGCTTTTGACAGCGTACCGGACCGTTTCGAGAAAGCGCTGGTACCCGAGAATCCGTTCCTCCGGCTTGGCTTTGCCTTGCCAAACCGGCTTCGACGGGACCGTCCGGATTTGATACACGTCCAATACACTGCGCCGGTTTGGTGCCCCGTCCCCGTTGTGGTGAGCGTTCATGACGTGAGCTTTCTGGAGCATCCTGAGTACTTTACGCGCTTCCGCGCGATCCAACTCCGCTTAACCGTGCGCCAGACCGTCCATGCGGCCGCCCAAGTGCTCACATGCAGCGAGTTTTCGAAGCAAGGAATTGTGCGCGCCTACGGCCTGGACGAAGAAAAAATTCGTGTGATCTCCAATGCGGCGTCGGCGGCTTTCCGGCCCCTACCCCGGGAAAGTTCCATGCGCTGGGCGCACGCGCATTTTGGCTTCACGTTCCCCTTTGTGCTCACGGTTGGCGATCTGCAGCCGCGCAAGAACCATTTGAAACTGATTCAAGCTTTCGAAGAGGTTTTGCGTGCGCAGCCTAAGCTACCCCATCACCTGGTAATGGTGGGGAAGGAAACCTGGTACTCGCATACGGTGCGCACTGCAGCCGCAAAATCCCCCGTGGCGGACCGCATCCATTTCACGAACTTCGTTGAAGACGACGCGTTGATCAAGCTCTACGGTGCGTGTGATTTGTTCGTCTACCCATCCTTATACGAAGGCTTTGGATTGCCCATCCTCGAAGCCATGGCTTGCGGACGCGCGGTGGCATGTTCGAATTCAACCGCCATGCCGGAAGTGGCGGACTCCGCCGCGCTCCTGTTCGATCCCGAATCAGTCCCGGAGATGGCACGGGCCATGCGGGATTTATTGGTGGATCCTGCACTCCGGGCGCACATGGAACGTCTTGGTTTACAGCGGGCAACGTTATTTAGCTGGGAGAAAACCGCGCGCGACACCCTTGACGTGTACTATGAAGTAGCGGAGCGGGCCGGGGCCGTTCGTCCACGCGCCCGGTCGGTCAGTATGGCAAGATCATGAAGCCAGTCATCTATTTGTTCGCGCTCATCGTGGGTCTGGCCGAATTCGGCATCCCCGCGACGAAGCCCACGTTTTCAAACGAGCAATTGAGGTACACCATTAACTGGCCCAGCGGCCTGAGCCTGGGCGAGGGACAACTCAGCGCGACGCGATCCAAACCAGACGGAGAAGCGCCCGGCCAGCTTTCCCTGGAACTGAATATTGAGGCGGCGATTCCTGGATTTCAGGTTCTGGACCGTTACCGCTCTTCCGCATCCGCAGATTTTTGTTCCGTGGAATTCACGAAGAACATAACTCATGGAAAGAAGAAGGCGAAGGAAAAGACCGTCTTTGATGCAGAAAAACAGACGGCGACCCGCCAGACGGCGGGGGGCGGCAGGTCGGAGTTGAAGACTCCCTCATGCAGCCGTGATGCCCTGGCGTTTCTGTACTTTGTCCGGAATGAGCTCAGCCAGGGCCGGCTTCCTCCCAGCCAGCCGGTGTTTTTTGGATCGTCCTATCAGATACGCCTGGAGTATACCGGCACCCAATCCATCCGCCTGGCGGATACTCCGGTGGAAGCAGACCGGCTGACGGCAGCGTTGAAAGGCCCCTCCTCCGACGTCAATTTTGAGATTTTCTTCCTGAAAGATAAGACCCGTACCCCCGCTCTGGTGAGGGTTCCCTTCAAGATGGGTACGTTCTACATGGAGTTGGTTCGCGAACCGTGAAGGTCGCGTTCTTCTCGCCCCTCCCCCCGGCTAGAAGCGGGATAGCCGACTATTCCGCAACCTTAGTAAGCGAGTTGGCTCTGCTGGCGGACGTAACCACTTTCAGTGCGATGCCCGCACACTTCGATCCCGCCGACTTCGACGTGGCCCTGTACCAGATCGGCAACAATGGTTATCACGATTTCTGTTACGAGATGGCCGTGAAACATCCCGGCGTGGTAGTGATCCACGAATCGAACCTCCATCACTTGCTGGCGGATTTGACGATCAAGCGCGGGGACTGGGACGCTTATCTGGTGGAAGTGGAATACGATGGCGGACCGGAGGCGTTGGCTTTCGCACGCCGGGTGCGCGCGCTAGAGGTAGGACCGGACTACGAAGGCGTGCCGATGCTGCGGAGGCTGCTAGCGCGCTCCCGGGCAGCGATCGTACATAGCGACTGCGTGCGGGGCGAGTTACGGCAAGCTGGATTCCAGGGTCCGGTAGCCAAAATCCCGCATGGGGCCTGGATACCCCAGGCTGACCGTCAGGCGTATAGAAGCCGGCTGGGACTGAGCGAATCGACGCCTTTGATTGGAATTTTCGGGTTTCTGAAACCCTATAAAAGGATTACCGAATCGCTACGGGCCTTCCGGCGATTGCTGCGGGTGCGGCCCGACGCGCGCATGATTCTGGTGGGCGAGCCCCATCCGCAGTTCCCGCTGCAAGCGATGATCCACGCTTTGGATCTGGACGCCCAAGTCCGCATCCTGGGCTTCACCCCCTTAGACGATTTCGTGGGGTATATCGCAGCCTCCGACGTAGTTGTGAACCTGCGTTTTCCTACGGTTGGGGAGAATTCAGGGTCGTTGATGCGCGCCTTGGGATTAGGACGGGCGGTACTTGTATCGGATATTGGATCGTTCCGCGAATACCCGGACGACGTCTGCTTGAAGGTCCCAGTGGACTCCACCGAAGAAGACGTGTTGTTCGAATACCTGAACGTGTTGATCAGCCGTCCCGGGCTGCGGCATGATCTGGGCGCGAGGGCCAAGGCGTGGGTGGAGACGGAATGCGCGTGGCCGCGGGCTGCACAGGAATACTACCGCTTCCTGGACTGTATTACTTCGGGAACCCCGTATTTGGAAGCCCCTCGCGCAAGCGCGGCCGTGGCGGCTGTGCCTCTGGAGCCGCTGGTTGAGCCTGTCTATATCGCCGCCTGGGCAACCGATGCAGGCTCCCAGAGCTATGTAAACGATCATCTTGCACGGTTGACCAGGACGCTTGCCATTACTCCGCACGGGACCGTCCACGACCGGATTCTGGAGATGGGGGCCTACCTGCAAATCACGCCCGCACTGAAAACGAAACTGGGCTACGGAGAGGTGCGAGGCTGTTACTTTGGACCGGCGGGGACGACGAATCACCGGTCCGTGACGTCCATGGATGGCGAGAGCTTCTCCTGCGATGTCGACCTGTTTGACGCCGAGAGGGATCGCTTTCCGTACGCAGATGGCTATTTTTCCACAGTGATCTGCGGAGAATTGATCGAACATCTGGCGGGCGACCCCATGCACCTGATGTCCGAGATCAATCGTATTTTGAAGCCCGGCGGCCATGTGGTGTTGACGACGCCCAATATATGTTCGCTGCGCGCACTGGCCGCAATTCTGCAGGGGTACCACCCGGGTTTCTTCCAGGCTTATATCAGGCCCACCCAACCGGGCGAGGAAGTAGACGCGCGGCATAACCGGGAATATACTCCTCAGGAAATTCATATCTTACTAATGGATGCGGGTTTTGCGAAGGTTTTGCTCGAAACGGGGGAATTTCGCGAGGAGCCCAAACCGGAACACGCCTGGGTGATCAACCTGCTGGAACGGTACGCATTGCCGGCGGATCTTCGGGGAGATGGCATCTACGCTGTGGGACGGAAGACCGGGCCCGTGCGCCGCCGCTATCCGGCTTGGCTTTACTCGTGAGATCCAGCTACCGGAACGTAGCCGTCACGCCCCAGGGCCTACACCTGCGGGTTAGCCTGGTTCTGAAGAACGATACCAGCGTCGCATGGGACTGCGAGCAGTTCTTCATCGGCTGGCAGTTCTTCGATCCCGAGTCGGAGCGGTTTATTCGGGAAGGAACCTGGACTCCTATTAGCCAGAATACCCGCCCTGGCCAGAGCATTCCCGTGGAGGTAACGTTTGATTTTCCACCCGAGCCGGGCGGCTACCGGATTTATGTTTCGCCCATAGAAAAGGATCGTGGCTGGGCGTACCGGCGTGGCGAAACGTTTTTGATGGTTGACGTCACCGTATCGGACGAACAGGTCCGGGTAGACCGGACGGAGCTGACCAGTCTTCGATCCTTGCGCTGGCGAGCCATTCGCAGGGCGATTCCCAAAGCGTTTCAGTACCCCTTCCAAACCATCGCGCGCAACCACCGGCTGATCCGGTCCATGGCGAGGCGCGATATTCTGGCGCGCTATCGGGGTTCGTTTGGTGATGTGGTGTGGACCGTTCTGAATCCTCTGCTCTTGATGAGCACCTACTTCTTCGTGTTCGGAGTGGTACTCCATACCCGCTTTGGGCCAGATCAGAGCTCAACCGGTTTCGCTCTCTACTTTCTGGCCGGGATGTTGCCCTGGCTGGCCTTTAGCGAGCCAGCGGGCCGGTCTCCCCACGTGGTGCTGGAACATCGCAACTTCGTAAAAAAGCTAATCTTTCCGCTGGAGACCCTGCCCGTAAACCAGGTAGTTTCGGGGTTTATCACGGAACTATTCGCCCTTGGGGTATTCCTGCTGGCACTGCTGGTGATACGGGGCTCGATTCCCCTTACCGTGGTGTGGCTGCCAGTGCTGATCATCCCGCAGTTGTTATTCACTTTGGGTGTCTGCTGGTTTCTGGCGGCGCTGGGCGCTTACTTGCGCGACCTGGGACAGATCATCGGATTTGTGCTCACCCTGTGGTTTTTTGTCACCCCGATCTGTTACCCGGAAACCAACCTGCCGGCTGCCAGTCTGGTGATCCTGAGCAAGAATCCAATGTACGTGCTGGTGCGGGGGTATCGCGCTATTTTCCTCGAAAATCACGCCCCGCCCGCCGCTGCGACCATGAAGCTGTGGTTGGTCGCGATGGTGGTATTCCTGGTAGGCCACGGGTGCTTCTTCAAGCTGCGCAAGACCTTTGCGGACGTCATATAGGTCTTTTCCAAAACCGAGGGCTACCAT
>JBBQUE010000243.1:0-5581 GCA_038212805.1 Bryobacterales bacterium
ATCCTCATCGAAGCCCACGAAATCCACGCCATCCAGATCCGCGGGTGATAATTCATCCTTCCCCGCCAAAGGATGATGGGGGGAGGCCGCCACCACCATTTCCTCTTCGCGCCAGGGCAGCACCGTCACCTCCCGGCTGGCCTCCGGATAGCTGACCAGTCCCAGATCCACCTGATCGGCCAGCACTGCCTCGTAAACCCGCTCCGGCCGCAGATATTCCACTTCCAGGGTGCAATCCGGATAGCGCCGGTGGAATTCGGTTTCCAGGCGCGAGAGTTCGGAAAGCCCCACGGAATAGATGGATGCCACCCGCACCACGCCTTCCACGCGGGCCTTCAGTCCGCCCAGGTCCGATTCAAATTCTTCATGCCTCCGCAGCACGTCGCGGCACAGTTCGCCGTACAGCCGCCCGGCATCCGTGATGGCCAGGGGCCGGGACCCGCGGTCCAGGAACAGGGTCGCATAGCGTTGTTCCAGTTCCTGCAAGTGCTGGCTTGCGGCGGATTGGCTGATGTGGTTCAAGCTGGCACCGCGGCTCACGCTGCGGGTGGCGGCGATGTCGCGAAATAGTTTCAGATGTGCGATGGTCACGCACCTCAATAATATTAGCCCTGCTTATAAGTTGTCAAGATACAATTCGCTAGACCGATACTGCAATTTTCGATATACTGGTGAAATCTTTATGAATGCCCTCCCTGTCGAGCAAGGCCTTTACCGTCCCGAACACGAACACGATGCCTGTGGTGTCGGCTTCGTTGTCAATATTAACGGCCAGCAGTCGCACGACATTATTCTCAAAGGGCTCCAAATTCTCGTAAATCTGACCCATCGGGGGGCTTGCGGGTGCGATCCGGAAACAGGCGATGGCGCTGGCCTGCTGATCCAGATTCCGCACAAATTCTTCGCCCGGGAATGCGCCCGTTTAGGCTTCACTCTGCCGCCGGTTGGCGAGTACGGCGCGGGCATGGTGTTCCTCCCGGTGGAACCCAAGCAGCGTTTACAGGCCGAGGGGATCCTGGAACGCATCGCTACCGAGGAAGGTTTCGAAGTCCTGGGCTGGCGCGACCTGCCCTTAAACGCCGACGCCATCGGCCGCGTGGCCCGCGCCTCGCAACCGTACATCGAGCAAATCTTCCTGCGCGGACCGTCGCACATCAGCCAGGACGAGTTGGAACGGAAGCTTTACGTGGTCCGGAAACGGGCGGAGAACGAAGTGGCGGCGTCCAATATTCAGGACAAGCACTTCTTCTACATCCCGTCGCTTTCCACGCGCACCATCATCTATAAGGGATTGCTGCTGGCCGGTCAGATTCCCAATTTCTACCACGACCTTACTGACCCGGACGCCATGAGCGCGCTCTGCCTGGTCCACCAGCGCTTCTCCACGAATACCTTCCCCACGTGGCCTCTAGCGCACCCATACCGCTATCTGTGCCACAACGGCGAGATCAATACCGTGCGCGGCAACGTGAACTGGATGGCGGCCCGCCAGACCATCCTGAGTTCGTCCGTGTTCGGCGACGATATCAAAAAGCTGTTCCCCATCATCGCGAAGGGGCAAAGCGATTCCGCCAGTCTCGATAACGCCGTGGAGTTGCTTACCCTCGCCGGTCGCAGCCTGCCGCACGTGATGGCGATGTTGATCCCCGAAGCCTGGGATGCCGACACCACCATGGATCCGGCCAAGAAAGCCTTCTACGAATACCATGCGTCCTTAATGGAACCCTGGGATGGACCCGCCGCCGTGGCGTTCACCGATGGCCGCTGGATTGGCGCAACGCTGGACCGCAACGGTCTGCGGCCCGCCCGCTATCTGGTGACGCATGACGACCAGTTGATTCTGGCGTCGGAAACTGGCGTGCTTCCGGTGCGCCCTGAGGACGTAAAGTTCAAGGGCCGCCTGCAACCCGGCCGCATGTTGCTGGTGGATACCGTAGCCGGGCGCATCGTGCCCGATGAAGAGATCAAGGCGGAGCTCTCCGGCCGCCAACCCTATGGTGAGTGGCTGGCCCAGCAGCAGGTAACGCTGGACCAGTTGCCGGAGCCGCCGCGCGTGCATGAGGCGGACCACGAAACCATAGTCATGCGCCAGCGTGCCTTCGGTTATACCGACGAAGATGTCCGGATGCTGGTGTCGTCCATGGCCGTGACCGGGGAGGAGCCCATCGGGTCCATGGGTACAGACACGCCGCTGGCCTGTCTCTCGGACAAGGCCCAGCCCCTGTTCCACTACTTTAAACAGCTGTTCGCGCAAGTAACTAACCCCGCCATCGATCCCATTCGCGAGGATCTGGTAATGTCGCTGACCAGCTACATCGGGACTGAGCGCAATATCCTGGACGAGACGCCGGAGCATTGCCACACGCTGAAACTCAGCCACCCGCTGCTAACGAATCGCGACTTGGAAAAGCTGCGGCGCGTATCGAGCGGCGACCTGCTGAGCATGACCTTGCCGATGCTCTACCGCGTGGAAGGCGGGGAGGTGGAACTGGAACGGTCGCTTGAAGGGCTGTGCCGGCGCGCTTCGCTGGCCATCAAATCGGGCTATACGCTGCTGTTGCTTTCCGATCGCGGAATGGATGAGGAGTACGCGCCCATCCCCAGCCTGCTGGCCTTGAGCGCGGTACACAATCACCTGGTGCGCGAAGGCAGCCGCACCCAGGTGGCGCTGATTATTGAATCGGGTGAGCCGCGCGAGACCATGCATTTCGCGCTGCTCATTGGTTATGGCGCAAGCGCCGTGAACCCGTACCTGGCCATTGAAACGTTGGAAGATCAGGCCAAGCGCGGCTACCTTCCGGACGGCGCAACGTTCCCCACGGCCCTGAAGAATTACAAGAAGGCCGTGAACAAGGGACTGCTCAAAGTATTTTCGAAGATGGGCATCTCCACCCTGCAAAGCTATCGGGGCGCGCAGGTGTTTGAGGCCATCGGCTTGAACAAGGCGCTGGTGAACAAATACTTTACCGGTACTGAGTCCCGTATTGAAGGCATCGGTCTGGACGTGCTGGCCCGCGAGGCCCAGATGAAGCACCGGTTCGCCATGCAGTCGGCCACGGAATCGGCCACCGAACTGGAAGTGGGCGGGAACTATCAGTTCCGCATCAAGGGCGAGTATCACCTGCTGAACCCCGCTACCGTAAGTAAGCTGCAGCATGCCGTTCGGCAATCCAGCTTCGCCACCTTCCAGGAATACACCGGGCTGATCAACGATCAGAGCCAGCAGCTCTGCACCCTCCGCGGGCTGATGGAATTGAAGATGGCTAAGCGCCCGGTGCCGCTGGAGGAAGTGGAACCGGCCACCGAGATCGTGAAGCGCTTCGCCACCGGGGCCATGTCGTTCGGGTCCATCCGCCAAGAGGCGCATGAGACGCTGGCGATCGCCATGAACCGGATCGGCGGCAGATCGAACACCGGCGAGGGCGGGGAAGACGAGAAGCGTTTTGAGCGCGATCCCAACGGCGATTGGCGGCGTAGCGCGATCAAGCAGGTGGCCTCCGGGCGCTTTGGCGTAACCACCAATTACCTGGTGAACGCCGACGAACTGCAGATCAAGGTAGCCCAGGGCGCAAAGCCCGGGGAGGGTGGGCAGTTACCGGGCCACAAGGTGGATGCCGAGATCGCGCGGGTGCGCCATTCCATCGCCGGCGTGGGTCTGATTTCTCCTCCGCCGCACCACGATATTTATTCCATCGAGGATCTGGCGCAGCTCATCTACGATCTCAAGAACGTCAATCCGAATGCGCGCATTTCGGTAAAGCTCGTAGCTGAGGTGGGTGTGGGCACGGTGGCCGCTGGGGTCGCCAAAGCCCACGCCGATCTGGTCCTCATCAGTGGCCACGACGGTGGCACGGGCGCATCTCCCCTAACATCTATCAAACACGCCGGCGTGCCCTGGGAACTGGGTTTAGCTGAAACGCAACAGGTTTTGGTGCTGAACGATCTTCGCAGCCGTATCCGCGTCCAGACCGATGGCAAACTGCAAACCGGGCGTGACGTGGTAATCGCGGCCTTGCTGGGCGCGGAAGAATTCGGTTTCTCCACCGCTCCCCTGGTGGCCCTGGGCTGCATCATGATGCGCAAGTGCCACCTCAACACCTGCCCCGTGGGAATCGCCACGCAGGATCCTGAACTGCGCAAGAAGTTCACCGGTCAGCCCGAAAACGTAATTAACTTCTTCTTCTACATCGCCGAGGAAGTACGCGAGCTGATGGCCAGCCTGGGCTTCCGCCACATGGATGAAATGGTGGGCCGCGTGGACCGCATTGAAATGCGGAAGGCAGTGGATCATTGGAAGGCCAAGGGGCTGGACTTCAGCTCCATCCTCTACAATCCCGAAGTCCCGCATCGAGTAGGCCGGCGCTGCACCATCGCGCAGGATCACGGCCTGAAAGAGGCCCTGGATTACAAATTGATTGACCACGCCAAGGATGCCCTGGAGCATGGAACGCCCGTGGAGTTCCGCTTGCCCATTCGCAACGTGCACCGTACTGTTGGGGCCATGCTGAGCGGCGATATTGCGCGCCGCTATGGATCGAAGGGCCTCCCGGCCGATACCATCAAGTTCCAGTTCAACGGGTCGGCTGGCCAAAGCTTTGGCGCGTTTCTGGCGCCCGGCGTTACGCTTACCCTCGAAGGCGATGCTAACGACTATGTGGGTAAGGGCCTCTCCGGCGGACGGATTATCGTCTATCCGCCGCGCACCTCCACGTTCCAACCGGAGGAAAACATCCTGATCGGCAACGTGGCTTTGTATGGAGCCACCAGTGGCGAAACCTTCTTCAACGGGATGGCGGGTGAGCGTTTCGCGGTCCGGAATTCCGGCGCAACCACCGTTGTCGAAGGCGTGGGCGATCACGGGTGCGAATATATGACCAATGGCCTGGTGGTGGTGCTGGGGCGCACCGGGCGCAACTTCGCGGCCGGCAGGACCGGCGGCATCGCCTACGTTCTGGATGAGACGGGCGAGTTCAGCAGCGTGCAATGCAACCGGGCCGGCGTGGATTTGGAACCGGTTTCCGATGCCGTGGATATTCAGGCATTGCACAACATGATCCGTAAGCATGTGGAAGCGACCGGCAGCCCGCTCGGCCAGTGGATCCTCGAACATTGGGGCAATTTGCTTCCGAAATTCGTCAAGGTGTACCCGCATGAATTGAAGCGTGTGTTGGGTGTTCCCCGCGCTACCCACGTCTACAATCCAATGCACGCGGCGGCCCGCAATTTGAAGGCGGAGGTGGCCCACCATGGGTAAGACAACCGGGTTCATTGAATACACGCGGGAAGTGCCTCAGCGGCGTCCCGTGCCGGAGCGGTTGAACGATTGGTTTGAGGTTTATCAACCCTTCCCTGACGATCATGTACGCACCCAGGCGGCCCGCTGCATGGATTGTGGAGTGCCTTTCTGCCATACCGGATGTCCCGTGAACAACGTGATTCCCGATTGGAACGATCTGGTGTATCAAGACCGTTGGCGCGACGCCATCCGCACGCTGCACGCTACCAATAACTTCCCGGAATTCACCGGCAGAATCTGTCCCGCGCCGTGCGAAGCGGCCTGTGTGTTGGGCATTAATGAGCC
>JBBQUE010000244.1:0-5547 GCA_038212805.1 Bryobacterales bacterium
GGGACGCGGTTGCTCAACGCGAAGAGCTTTTGCGGATTAGTGCGGATTTGCAGGCGAGGATCTTCGGAATCACGGCCGAGCTTGGTCCGGTCCAGACGAGCCCTAAGAAGACCGCCTCCGGCGCCTTCCACGCCATGGATAGATACATCTCCGAAAAATGAGTCCGTCTGAGATTTCGGCATCCAACTCGTTTTGCTTGGGGTTGTATTGGCTTAGCGCAATTTCTGCCCATGCGTGAGAGTACATTGGTAAATTACACCTCACTCCGCAGCAGGGGTTTCTTCACGTACTGCGACGGGATGGGATACCAGGGATCCGCAAGAGGAGTCTCGCCCCGCCGCCTTCCCACCGCCTGCACATATCCCAGAAGGCGCCCCGCAACGGCCTCAATCGCACTGATCTCCGCTGCATTATCCGGCGCCACGGCCCGGTGCCAGTCCAGCCGTCCGGCATGGTACTAGCTGCTTCCATGTCGAGGATGCCGGTTCGCCGCAAGTGCCTGTGCCACCAGTCCGCCGAATGAGGTCGTCCGTTCCATAGTAGAAAAACGAATCGATCGACACGATCGCGTCGAAGAACCCTGCGGCAAACAATAGCGCCCGGGCATCGGCATGGATGGGGAAGACGCCATCCTGGCAACCTGCGTCCTGGATTCGATGGGCGTTCTCCGATACGCTAAACCACAGGTCCGCAGCTCAGGTCTATCACACGATGCCTGGCCGCAAGTCCATCGCAGCGCTCAGCCACTTGGTCTGCCAAAGGGGATGCGTGCCTCCACCAGCACTGGCGACTACTTATTCGGAGTTATGTCGGTTACTACGGTCGAACCGTGGGGAATACACGACTCTATTGATAACCCAATTCTGTGCGGCCCCGAACAATTCTTTCGCGCCGTGATGGGTTTCGCTCCCTTTCTTACGCTCTCCAAGGAGAAAGGCCAAGGAAGCCCTCTTCACAATGAACCTCCCAAGACCAACCAAAGCAATCCTGATCTGTATGGCGGGCCTGCTGGCTGCAACCGCCGCCCGGGTACAGTCCTTGCCGGACGTCTCCGACATAAGCGTTCGATTCCAACCCTCCCAGAGTATCTTCGATCCCAACGACGGGAATCTCTATTTTGGCCAGCAGCAGTCATCCTATCTGCTGTTCAGCTTGTATAGCCTTCCGGCTGGCACAAATTCCGCGGCCCTGCGGAAAGCGATATTGCGGCTGTATTTCACCCAACGTGACTGCCTCTACGAGGGCTTCAAGATATACCCCATCCTCCCGAGCGGGTGGGGCGAGAACAGCGTGGCGGTCGGTGACGTTCCTCCCCCCGACTACGATTCCAGCTTTCTGATCGCGTCCCTAGCCGCGAAGGACGGCGGCAACCTTTCCTGGTACTCCAGGAACGTGATTGAAGTGGACGTCACTCAGCAAGTGAAAAAGTGGCTGAATGGATCGCCCAACTATGGCATCGTGATCATGGGCGCTGACACTAGCTCAAAGCTGTCCGAACAGAAGGTCTGCATCATCAATTCCAAGGACAACACCAACGAAGCCACGCCCCGGAGATCGGCGCAACCGGAGCCACCGGGCGGCTAAGGTAGCCATGCATCGTATCCAAATCCAACCGGCCTGGATCCGTTGAAATCTTGCACTCTTCCCGCGTCCATTCGTGCGCCATCCCATCATGATAATGTCCTCATAATGTCCTCCAACCACCGCGATAATATGAGACGGCATCCGGTATGACTACGGAAGCGTCCGCGCAAACGAGTACGGTGGAAAAGGAAGATTACGAGCTGGTTGACGGATCATTGATCCCTTTAAGTAGCGCCACGCTACTCCACAACCTGATCAAGGACAGTGTGTTCGGAAAGTTCTCTACCAAGCGCAACCGTATGGCCAGCTTTTCGCCAGTACTGAGGTATGCCAACTTCGTTTGAATAATTCCTCGCGGTCGAGATCTTCGTTGGTCACGCCGGATAGTCGCTCAGTGATAAAATCACCATTCGGAGGGTTGCCCATGTTATTTGCGGTTCGGTGCTCGCGGAGTTCGGTTCTGATTCTTGCGCTAGCCGCATGCCGCCTCTTTGCGCTCGACAAGGTGCGGGCCGAAACGCATGTGGATGACGCCATCGCGAAATTCGGCGTGAGTGGAAAGGGCGTGATCTTTGGCATGCTGGATCGCGGGATCGATTGGCAGAGCAACGATTTTCGTAACGCCGATGGAACTACTCGCATCGCGTACATCTTTGACCTCACCGACGACACAGGGGCGAAAGCTGCTGGTAACACTTATGGTGTGGGTACCATCTACACGCAGGACCAAATCAACACAGCACTGCAGGGCGGACCGGCATTGGCGACGCGGGATGCCCTCGGCCACGGTACGGCCAACACAGGTATCGCCGCCGGGAACGGCCGCAACAATCCAAAGTATCGTGGTATTGCTCCGCAGGCCACCATCATTACAGTAAAAGTGGTTGCCGACGGAACTCCCGCGCACGGCGATCAGCCAGCCGAGGCCGCATTTTATGAAGGGGAGCGGATTGCAGTAGCTATCGATTTTGTGCGGGACAAAGCTCTGGAACTCGGCATGCCCGCCGTCATGGTTCTCGATATCGGGTCGATTGGCGGCCCAACTGATGGCACTAGCGATATCTCACGCAAGATCGACTCGACCGTTGGAACGGTACCGGGTCTGGTCCTCATCCCAGGCGCGGGCGATGACGGTGGCCAACCCAATCGCGCGGGAGGAAGCGTACCAGCCGGTGGCCAGACAGATATCAAAATCAACAAGGGCGTTGCGGGATCGCTCTACTTCAACCTCTGGTACTCCGGTAGCGACCGCTTCGACGTCACGATCCAGACGCCAGACACAACCTACGGCCCATTCCTTGCGCCCGCCGCCAACGCGGTAGATTTTCACATAAACTCGGAAGTGGCTTACTACCACTCTGGAAGTACCGCTCCCAAAAGTTCGGGGAGCACGAATGGCAAACAAGAGCTGTACATCGCGATTAACGGCCCGGTCGGAACTTACACGGTGACACTTGCGGGCGCGACCGTCGTTGACGGACACTTTGACGCCACGCTCAATCCATCCGCTGAATGGAATACTTCCAAGCTCAACGGCTTTCTAAGCTTTACCGCGCCCGGCAGTATTTCGGACTTTGGATCAACTCGCAACTCCATCAACGATGCCTGTTACGTCGTTCGCACCACATGGATCGACATCGACGGGATCACGCGGACACAAACGGGTCAAGGCCAACCTGGAGATTTGTGGCTTGGCACCAGCGTGGGACCAACGTTCGACGGTCGGCTTGGAATCGACGTCGGTGCGCCTGCGAACAACATTATTACGGCCTACGCACCAAAATCCTACTGGGCAACGGCTCGTGGCAATCTGATCAACGACGGGAATGGACTCTATGGGATTGCCGGAGCGAATAGCTCATCCAATCCGGTTGTGGCCGGTGTCATTGCTCTTATGCTGGAGATGAACCCAGCTTTGAATGCGATCCAAATCAAGGACATCTTGCAGAAGACGGCGCGTGCGGACAACTTCACTGGCCAAGTGCCCAACCCCAAATGGGGCTACGGGAAAATCGATGCACTAGCGGCTCTGAATGCCGTCAGTGCTCTGTCCGGGAGCGAAGCAACGCTCGCTCTCAGCGAGAGTACCATCAACTTCTCCTATGCCCTTGGTTCGCCCGCGCCCCCGGCAAACAGCATTACGGTCGCGGGACAAAATTCAGTGGCAATCAGTGCATTACCCTCGGTCCCATGGCTGACCGTTTCCAGTTCCGGCACCAACCCAGTTACGCTCACGTTTCAAACCAGTCCGAGTGGTCTGCAACCCGGTACGTACTCTTCGGTAGTCCCGATTCTGCCTGCGGATTCTCAGACCCTTGCGGAGGCTGTTACCGTGAGCCTCACGGTTCTACCCGCTCTGGCGATCACCTCGGTCAACACCGCTGCCGGCTTTCCGGATATCGCGCAGAACGGCCAAATCGAAATCAAGGGCTACCCTGTTGCGCGCAAAAGCCCACACCTCCACGCGCGCGGGAAGCGGTAATCGAGTTAAATCGTTACCCTTAACCTTGGCGGGAGAGCTTGGGCTTCAAGCGACATTGGCCGACACCGCTGCCTCCGGCTTGTCTTTGGGTATGGTGAAGGAAAACGTGGCTCCTTCTCCTTCCTGGCTGGTGGCCCAAATGGCTCCGTGATGCCGCTCCACTATGCGTTTGCAGATCGCTAACCCGATGCCATTCCCGGGATATTCGGCCCCGTGCAGCCGCTTAAAGACGCCAAAGATCTGATCGGTGTAACGAGGGTTAATGCCGATGCCATTGTCGCGCACGGAGAAAACCCACTCATTGCCGCGTGATTCCGCGCCAATGTGAATCTCCGGAGCAACGCCGGGCTTTCGATATTTTAATGAATTGCCGATTAAGTTCTGAAGCAGGCGGATGAGCTGCGAAAAGTCAGCGTGAATCGGCGGCAGCATGTCCGAAGTGATCACGGCATGTGTTTCGGCGATCTTCATCTCCAGGTTGTAGCGCGCCTCGTTCAGGGCGTCTGCGGCTGAAACGGGTGTCTGAGCGAGATAGCTGTCCACTCCCAGTTGAGCGTAGGCAAGCAAGTCTTTGATCAGCGCACTCATTCTCCTGGTGGCGTCGACAACATGGCGGACAACCGGCTCCAGTTCGGGATCCAACGGAGTGGGGAGTTTTCGCATCAGCAAAGCGACATAGGATGTCACCGTGCGGAGCGGTTCCTGCAGTTCGTGACTGGCGGCGTGAGAGAACTGTTCCAGATCCAGATTCGCGCGGCGCAGTTCCTGTTCGATACGCCGGCGTTCCGCAATCTCCGACGTCAGTTGCGCGTTCATTACATCGGCCGCCTCGCTGAGTTCATGCTGGCGCACGGAACTGATCAGTAACGCTTGATTCATGGCGGTGGCCTTAATCACAAACGGCGTGGTTTCCGTGATCTGAACAACGATTCCCATGCGGTTTCCATCCGCCGCGATGACCGGCCAGATAGAGTACGACCAGTAGAGACGATGAGAAGCCGGGTGGTCCTCTCCGTAATGGACATGCGATTGTCCGGTCTCAAGAACCCCGTCGAGCAGCGCAACACATTCTCCGCTCCCAGGCAAGGCGCTACAGAACGCGGTACCGATTATGTTGTCGCGCGAATTACCGGTGAGGAGACAGAAGGCGGGGTTGGCATAGCGGATAACATGGTCCTTTCCCGTTACCGCGGCCATCGGCATGGGGGAATTTTCCCCGACAGACCGGCAGAGATCCTCAATTTCATTTTCCATCGTAAAGTTCTTGCCGTTGCCGGATGCAAACTATTTCCCGAATTTTCCACCCTCGGAAGTGGGAATTCCAGTGATCAAGTGTTCATAACCTGAGATACGCTTACCGATTACTATACCTGACCCCATGACGTCGAATTCGCGAATTTCCTTGCTATGCGCGCCCCCGCGCATCTTGACCACCGTTATGAGTTTTCGAAGGTTTCCGCCCATCTCCACGTATCGGAGAC
>JBBQUE010000245.1:0-5541 GCA_038212805.1 Bryobacterales bacterium
GACGCTACTTGATGGGCGAGAACGGAAGCGGCCGCAAGATGGAGTTGTTTATGTTCGACACCAGCTCGGCATCGCTATTTCCCGCCTTCCCCCGCAGTTCCTTCCAATCCGGATCGCTCCCGAAGGCACTCCAGCATTGCTCGCGATGCGCCAGGCTATCAAACGCCAACATGTAGACCAGATTCGGCATCTTCGCGCCCACGATGGTTTCTCCGAAAAACACCGGACGCATCCCCAGCTTTCGGAAAATCGCGATCTCCGCGTCATTGAACATCTTTCGTTTGCGCGCCAGGGTCAGCGTGTTGTTCGATTCGTACATCCGTACCTCAAACACGCGCGGCCCATTCTTGGCGGGCGGCAGTTCGATGGCCGGAATGCTTTCAAAACTCCGCAGCAGAGAACTCTCCAGGCGCTCATACCCCACGCCCGGCATCCCGACGTATGCCTCTAGCGCTTTCTGATACTTGGCATCCTGCGCCTGTTTCTCGCGGATCTTTTCCATCTCGGCCAGGCTGGGAAACTCCGCCACGGCCAGCACGAAAGGGGTATCCGGGCCAATCACGCTCGCAAAGAAGCCCAGCGACTTCACGCCCGCGCGCTGCAACGCCGGCAGCGCTTCCTTGCCCAGAAAATCGGTGGTGCGTTGCACCTGATTGTCGTTGTTATTGCGCATCTTCAGATAACGCAACTCAATAATCGACCGCTTGGCCGGCTCACCCGCCATGGATCCCGCCAGCATCATCCCCGCCCCCGTTGCCGCAAAATATCTTCGAGTCATCAAGCTAAAATGTACACCATCCTGTGGCACAGCGCGAGCCGCATGCCAATGCCGGATTGGTCTCTGCATGCCGCCGCTGGCATACGCTAAACACAGTTTTGCGGTACCGTTCGAGAATGCCGATCCCGTTGCCGGTTACGCTGAACAACCAGTCTTTTGGTGCTATTCGCTGCCATGATATGGATGCGCGGCAGCCCTTCGCCGCGGTATTTCAGGGCAAAAGTGAGTGTGTGATTTCTATACCCCGGCTGTGGCCATCGGTGGCCAATTCGCCGCTTTCCGGGTGTTTCGGCTGTTCCTTGAAATTGATCAGGCCACGATGGCGCCAAACCGGCGTTCGCGCGATTGGAACTCCGCCATCGCGGCACCCAGGTCAGAGGCTGAAAATTCGGGCCACTTCTTGTCTGTGAACCAGAACTCTGCGTACGCGCATTCCCATAGAAGGAAGTCGCTCAGCCGCTGCTCACCGGCCGTGCGGATCATCAGATCCACGTCCGGCCCCAGTTCCCCGGAAAGGTTTTCACGGGTGGGCGCCACGCCGGATTCATTCAGCCTTTGCGCGGCGTGCACAATCGCATCGCGCGAGGAATAATCCACGGCCAACCGCAGATGAACCCGGCTGCACCGGGCAGTTGCTTTTTCGATTCCATCGATTAGCGGGCCTAATCCAGTGGGCAAACGGTCCCGCCGCCCCAGCACCGTCACCCGGACCCCATCCGCCACGCAGCGTGTCTGCTCCCGCAGCAAGTAGGCGTGGAACAGACGCATTAAAGAGAAGACTTCGCCTTCCGGGCGCTTCCAGTTGTCCGCCGAGAATGCATAGACCGTTAATGTGCCAATTCCAAGGTCTGGCGCGGATTTGACAATCCGGCGCAAGGTTTCCACGCCCGCCGTGTGACCCGCCACGCGGGGTAGCCTCCGGGCATTGGCCCAACGCCCATTTCCATCCATGATGATCGCCACATGCGGCTTATAAAGAGTACTCTGTTTCATAAAGTAACTTAGCGAAAAAAAAGACTAGCGGTCCCTCATGGCCTGAATTAAGGCCTCCATGTGATCCAGATACCGTCCCAGCGCCCTCCGTCCCTCCTCCGTCAGCCGGTATTCCGTCTTGGGCATCCGTCCTGCAAACGACTTCTGACAAGCGATGTAGGTTGCTTCTTCCAGCTTTCGTGCGTGCACACTCAGATTTCCATCGGTAGTTTTGAGCAACTTCTTTAGCTCGTTGAAGGTTAAAGTATCGTTCGCCGCTAACGCACTCACAATTCCCAGGCGCAGGCGCTCATGAATCAACCGGTCAAAATCTGGAACCGGACCCCCGCCTTTCACCACGGGCGCGTTCCCCACTGAGGTGAGCTCCTCTTTACGAACCATGTTTTGTTTAGCCACCGAATTTCCTCGCAATCACAACTCCGAACAGCATGTGAAGTCCGCCAAACCCAGCTGCCAGGAACAGGCTGCCCCACTGCGGTGGACAAAACAAAGCCACCGCGCCTAAGGCCATGAATCCAAGGCCCATAACCGGAACGATGCGGACCGAAAACGCGCCCCCCGTCACCCCGCCGGTACCAAAGAGCAGCAGCCAGATCCCTGGAATCATCCCGGTCAGGTTGGCGCGATACAGGAAGGCCGTCAGCAGCGCCCCCACAATCAGCGGCGGTGCGAAGCTTAACGCGAATTTTCGCGCCGGGCCGGACAGCAGCGACACGTGCGCTTTTCCCGCTTTGTAATTCAAAGCCACCGCGCCAATCGCGACTGCCAATAATCCTCCCAGCAGCCAGGTCCAGAGCCACGCTTCCGCAGTCGTCTGCCGGGAACCCAACCACGTTACCGGGAGCGCCACCACCCCCATGGCAAATCCTCCCCATCCCGGAACCGCCGTGAACGACCCGGCACGCTCCATGGTTTCCCGGATGAAGCGCAGGTTATCTATCGCGTGTGAGTGAATCCCAACCGGTTCCACGCGCGGCGGACGAATTGGCTGAACGGAGGCCATGTGCAGAGTATACGGAATTCACTTTGCGGTGTAAAGTGGAAAATGAGGTGTGAAGTACTATACTGCGGCGGATATATCGGTAGCCGGGAAATCCCGGCCCTTGAAAAGCAGGGGGAGTTCCCTCGCCTTGGCCAATGCGTAGCTAAAGCAATCCCCGTAGTTCAGGCCCGCGGGATGCCGCCCCTTGCCATAGCGGCGGAACGCTTCGCGCGCTAGATATGCCTGTTCGGAATCTACCGGGACGATTTCGATTCCGGCCGTGGCGATAAACAGATCGAGGTCGCGCAACCCGTCATACCCCCGGCTGCACTCAATCACAATCGACGCTTCCACGAAACTGGCGGCTGAGATCAGGCATTGGTTGGCCCGCTCAATGGCCTCCATGAACGCCCGGCGCTCTGGCTCGCCGGTCAGAACGGCAATTACCGCCGAGGTATCCACTACCATTAGCGGGGCAGGCCGTGCTCATCGTACAGCATCTCTTCCGCGCTATGGCTATCCAGCACCGGCAAGGAGGCACAGTGATTGGCTATTTCCATAAGCCGGTCAGCCATACGCCGTTTCTGCTTTTGGCGAAGGACGGTCTCCATGCGCATCTGCAAAGCGTGATGGACCGCGTCAGTTTTGGTTTCTCCGGTAAGGGAGGCCAGTTCGTTGGCAAGCCGTTCCACTTCGGGATTTCGGATATTGAGAGCCATTTCCCCTCCGCGTAATGAAAATCATCTACACAGCTACACAATACCGCTCCCTCAGAACAACCGCAACTGGTTTTCCCACTCCTCCGGCAGAGGATCAGGTTCGCTGGACCGCATCCCATGCCGGGCCCTGATTTCACTCACCCGCTGGCGCAACATTTCCGGATAGTGCCCCTTCAGGTATGCGCTGGCCTGATAGCGCTCACGATAGCGCCGCGCCAAGTGGGGAAAGCGCTCCTCTAAGAACGGCAGGAATACCTGCGCCGCGCAGTCCTTCAGAAATAGCGGAGCCGCGGTGAACCAGGTTGCGCCCGCCTCTGCCGCTGCCTGGCATACAGCGTTCAGACTCGCCTCCGAATCGTTGATCAACGGCATCACCGGGTGTGCCATTACCGCCACGCGAATCCCGGCGCGCGCCAAATCTCTCACAGCTTTGATTCGCAGAGCGGGCCGGGGAGCCATGGGTTCCAACGCGCGGGCCAGAGCTTCGTCCAACGTCGTGATCGTTAAGTTCACCCTCACCGCATTGGCCCGCGCCACCGTAGCCAACAAATCGGCATCCCGCACTACCAGATCGCTCTTGGTCGTGATGCCCACCCGGAATCCGCGTTCCCCGGCGAACACTTCCAGAATGGACTGCGTCACCCGGAATCTCCGCTCGGCCGGTTGATAAGGGTCGGTGGCCGTCCCGATCCAGATCGATTGATCGCTCTTCACTTTCCGCAGTTCCTGACGGAAGTGCTTTGGAACGAAACGCTTAGCGAAAATCTTGCGCTCAAATTGCAAGGGATCCCGTAGTTCCATGAACTCATGTGCGTAGCGGGCGTAGCAGTATTTACACCCGAACTCGCATCCCCTGTACGGATTCAAGGTCCATACGAAAGGCATTCGCGGATTCGAGTTCTTGCCTAGAAACTGGCGCGTCTCCAGTTCCAGATACTCCACGCGCTGCTTCGCTTGGAGGACTTCACTTGCGGCAGCGAGGCGTGCGATCCCAACTAGGTCCACATGGTTAGTTTCGTCTTTTGTTCGCCCCTTGTCAACGAACTACATTGCGCAGCACATAATACCGGGCGTCCGCCGTCCGCACCATCATGGTAGCGTCGCTAAAACCCTGTCCGCAGATTTCCAGGCGGGAACCCTTAGCCAGCGGGAGACAAGTCCCAATCCTCCAGCGCCCGTTTCCGCCGGCGACTACCTGAATGGCCGCGATATCTTTTTTAAGCGTCAATGATACCTGTTGAGCGTGCATATTCCCTCGGCTACCTTCGCTGCATGGGGGGCCGGACCGGACCCTCGCTCTGCAGTTTCTTCCATTGCTCGGGATTCAGAACGCCGCGGAACCCCAGCAACATCCGTGCGTTGGCCTTCTCCAATTCGGCCCGGGCCTGCGCAATCCGGTCAATCTGCACCAGAACCTTCGCCTCTTCCGGACGATCCACCGCCAGCAACGGCTCCAGTACCGCCTCTTGCTTATGCAGGGCGGCGCTGACGTCGATCAACTTCAACCGGCTTTGCTGAAAGATCTCATCGATTCGCTTTTCCTGGTCTGCCGATAACCCTAGTTTCTGGACCAGAGCCGCGTCCGTCCACCATCGTCCCGCGGGCCCGCCATGAAATCCCCGTGAGCGATCCCCACGATCCCAGTGCGGCGGTCCTCCGGGCCCTCCCGGACCGCCTGGGCCCATGGGAGGCTGGGCCAGCGCCACGGCGCAGCCCAGAACAAGAATCACCATTATTTTCTGCAAGTTAGCCTCCTCATGGCTTCGTTTTTTCGTCCGTCGACCCATCCCATGCAACCAGCTTGGCGAGAGGCTCCATCGGCTGCGGGACATCCCGCGATAAGGCGGCGTCAATCTGCGACAACAACCTGGCGTCCGCCGCGGCTGAATCCTGCTCCACTTGCCGGTTCCAGGGCGTCACCACCGAAAACGTCAACACCAGGCAGGCCACGGCCACCGCCAGTCCCCAATAAAGTTTGGGAAAACTCATCGGCTTGGCAACGGCCGGCCGGCTCATGGTCAGCGGCCGGGCGGTTTCCATGTACGCCGCGGCCGATTCATGCAGCGCCG
>JBBQUE010000246.1:0-5533 GCA_038212805.1 Bryobacterales bacterium
CATGCGCCGACTAGCTTAGCGCAAAAACGAAGCCATTCGATCCACGGCTGCCATCAGGTTGTCGTACGAGTTCGCGATACTGAACCGCAGATAGCCTTCGCCGAAGGCTCCGAAGGCCGTTCCGCTCAGGCACGCCACACCCGCCTGATCCAGCAGCGCGTCGGCCAATGGCTTCGATTTTTTGCCTGTAGCCGTGATGTTCGGAAAGGCGTAGAACGCGCCGCTGGGGATGGGGCAGCGGAACCCGGGCAGGCCATTCAGCGCGGCGCAGAAAGCATCGCGGCGACGGCGGAACTCGGCCACCATTTTCACGGCGTCATCCTGCGGCCCGGTCAACGCGGCCAGCCCGGCGCGCTGAGTAAAACTGGCGGTACACGAATTCGAGTTCACCATCAGCTTATTCACCGCCTCCACCAGCCACACCGGCATCACGCCGTATCCCAGCCGCCAGCCGGTCATGGCATAAATTTTCGAAAAGCCGTCCAGAATAATGGTCTTCTCCTGCATTCCCGGCAAGCTGGCTATCGAAAGCGGCGGTTCGTCAAAATAGATCCGGCTATAGATTTCGTCCGACAAAATCATCACGTCGCGATCTCGAACCATACCCGCAATGGCGCGAATATCGGCCGCCGGGATTACGCCGCCGGTGGGATTCTGCGGCGAATTTAGAATAATCAGCTTGGTGCGATCCGTCAGGCGATCCCGAAACAGATCCAGGTCGAAGGAAAACCCGCGTTCCTCCAACAATGGCATCGGAACCGGCGTAGCCTCCAGGAAGTTGATCATCGATTCGTAGATCGGGAAGCCGGGGTTGGGGTAGATCACCTCGTCCCCTTTTTCCAGCAACGCCAGCATGGGGAAGAACATGGCGGGCTTGCCACCCGGCACCACCGACACGTGCTCCGGACCCACCGGGATTCCGCGTGTCGCGCTCACGTGCGCCGCAATCGCCTGACGAAACTCCGGATAGCCCTGCGTGGGCCCGTAATGGGTCCAACCCTCGTCAATGGCGCGCTTCCCCGCCTCGGCCACATGCGCTGGAGTTTCGAAATCGGGCTCGCCGATTTCCAGGTGAATGATGCTGCGGCCCTGCGCCTCAAGCGCCCGCGCGCGCACTAGTACTTCGAACGCGGTCTCGACAGCGATGCGGTTCATCCGCTCCGCGAGCTTCATACGCTTTTCCGGAAGAACGAAACGCCCGCGCGCTCTTCCACCAACTCCACCGGATCGCCAATCGAGGCCCGTTCGCCCTCAATGCGCACTGTCAGCCGATGCCCGTCCGGGAACTCCACAATGGCCAACTGGTACGGCACATCGCCGGCAAACTGGGGCGTGGGCGAATGCACCATGCTCTCGGTATAAACAATTCCCCGCCCCGTCACGCGGCCTCCCCAAGTATCGTCACAACGCATGTCGCGCCGCTTCCGCCCAGGTTCTGCGACAGTCCCAACGCATGCCGCGCCAGTTGCCGTTCCCCCGCTTCACCCCGGATCTGCTGCACGATATCGAAGACTTGCGCCACGCCGGTAGCGCCCACCGGATGCCCTTTCGATTTCAACCCGCCGCTGGCGTTGATGGGCCGCGCACCGTTGCGAGCGGTGCACCCGGCCAGCGAGTACGGACCACCCTCGCCTTTCGAAACGAACCCAAGGTCCTCAATCGCCAGGATTTCGGCGATCGTAAAGCAGTCGTGCAGCTCGGCAAACTGGATATCGTGCGCCGTGACGCCCGCCATCTTGTAGGCCTTCTGAGCCGCCAGCCGAACCGCATCCAGCGTGGTGATATCGGGCTTTTCGTCCAGCGCCAGAAAGTCCGAAGTCTGGGCGATTCCCAAAATCCGCACGCCCTTGCCGGTAAACTCCACCGCGCGCTCCAGCGGAGCCAGCACCACCGCCGCCGCCCCGTCGCTGACCAGCGAACAGTCATAAACCGTCAACGGCTCAGCGATCGGCTTCCCCGCCATCGCCTGATCCATGGTGATCACCTTGCGCATGTGGGCCAGGGGGTTCAAGGCACCGTTAGCATGATTCTTCACCGCCACCGACGCCAGGTGCTCGCGCGTGGTTCCGTATTGATACATGTGACGCCGGGCAATCATGGCAAATAGCGCCGGAAACGTGGCACCGGCCCGAACCTCACCCCCCAGATCCCCGGCCGCAGCCAAAATCTCCGTGACTCGCGGGGTGGGCTGCGACGTCATCTTTTCCACGCCGTTCACCATCACCACGTCGTAAACCCCGGAAGCCACGCTCATGACCGCCTGGAAAAACGCCGCGCCGCTGGACGCGCAGGCCGCCTCATATCGGGTGGCGGGTATCCCAGCCAAGCCGAGGGCCGAGGCTACATAAGGGGCTAAGTGGTTTTGCCCAGCAAAGGAAGGGCCGGCGAAATTCCCCAAAAAGAACGCCTCAATCTGCCGCGGAGTTACCTGCGCATCCGCCAGCGCCTGCTGTCCTGCTTCCACCGCGAGCGAGCGTAGATCGCGGTCCGGGAACGCGCCAAAGCGTGTTTTCCCGATGCCGATGATGGCGACTGGTCTCATATTTTCAGCATAGCGCTCCCGTCCAATCATATTCTTAGTGGTTGTCCCGTGCACGATCTGCACGTTTTGGCGCTCCGTGCGTCAAACTGTAGTAGTCTTATGACAGCGGCGGCAAGGCCCTTTGAGGCATTCATGAACGAGCGCGGCATCCCATCCGACGTCGGAAGCGACACCGCAGCCTCGCAAGAACGGCAAGCCCGTTTTATTTCCGACAACATGCGGCGGATTTTTGTGCTGATCTACCGCATCGTGAACAACGTCGCCGATGCCCAGGATCTTACCCAGGAAGCGTTTATCAAGGCCTTGCAACGCCAGGATCAACTCAAGGATCTGGACAAAGCGGCCCACTGGCTGTCGCGTATCGCCAGCAACACGGCGATCGATTTCTTGCGCCGCCACGGCAAAGTCAACTTCTGCGAGATCGACGCTCTCATCGAACCGCTGCGGGAGCCCTCGGAAAGTCCCGAACAGGCCGTGCTGCGGTCTGAGCATCGCGCGTACCTGGACGAGGGATTGAAGTTGCTAACCGCGCGTGAACGGACGGCATTAGTCTTGCGCGATGTAGAAGGTCTGCCCGCCGAAGAAGTGGCGCGCATGTTGAACTGTTCCAAGGCTACGGTCCGGTCACATATCGCCAACGCTCGCATCAAGTTCCGCCGGTATGTCGAAAAGAACCGCCGCGGAACGGAAAGGAATTCCTCATGAGGCAAACCATTCATCCCGGCGAAACCCGGTTGGCGCTTTACGCCGGCGGCGACTTGGGTTTTTGGGAAAAGCACCGGGTGCGCAGCCACGTATCCCGTTGTTCGCAATGCCGGACCGAGGTGCGCGCCTTTCATTCCGTGGAAGAAGCTTGGACCGATCAGCCCGCGGTAACCCCGCTGGACGCGAATTTTGCCCGGCTGGCGCAGGAGATGACGGGGAATATTCGCGTAGGCCTGGCGGCTGGCGAGTGTATTGCGGGTTTCGAAAAAACGGTAGCGAAACCGCGCCCGTTTCATCACGCGGCCCTGGCTTTGATCGCGGTCAGCTTGATTGTATGCGCCACGCTCTGGCTGAATCTGCCCCGGCGCCAGATGGACCATTTGATGTCGGCCTTGGGGCAGGTGCAGGATCGGGTCCGTCCGGCCGCGCCCGTCCCGGATGTGGTGGTGATTGAAGCCAGCCCGTCGTCGATTCAGGTCAAAACCAATAACCACGCGCTCTCGCTGCTGCACCCGCAGTCTGGCGGAGGCACGGTTTCCATGAACACGCAGGATTCGGCGGCCGTGCGGTATGTGGATGCCGATTCCGGCCAGGTAACAATAAACAAGGTGTACTATGCGCAGTAGGCTCGCGGTCGCTTTCCTGGCTGGCATTCTGCTAACGGCAGGATGGCTGAGCGCCGGCATTCTGCCGAAGATCGACCTGCCCAAGGATTCTCCCGTGGCGGTGCTCTCTTCCGATTACGGGGATTCCAGTGAATCCGCGCGCGGCGGGGCGATGCTTCTGGAACTGCACGCGGCCCTTTCACTGCGCAATTCCAGCCAGCGCCGGATCCGCGGAATTACCATGGTGGTAACAGCGCAGGACGTCACCCCGGGCGGCAAGGGATCGGTTACCGTTACCAGCCTGGACGTCGGACCCGGCGACACGTTCCCCATGCGGATCGATCTGCGCCTGTTGCGGCCGCTGCAGCCAGGCGCTGGCATTCCTGTCCTGCTTGGGCTGGACGGAGTCCTGTTTGACGACCTGGGTTTTTATGGCCCGGATAAGCTGAACAGCCGCCGCACCCTCACCCTCTGCGAGTGGGAGGCTCGGCGCGACCGGTTGTACTTCAAAGGATTGCTGGCGAGCGGCGGACAGGAACGGTTGCAGAACGAAATTCTGGCCAGCATGTCGCGCGAAACGGACCGCCCGAATCTGGATGTCCAGATGTCGCGCGGCGGTCGCTCTACCAACTTTGAGCCGGAAAAACAAGTTCAGTTCGCGTTCCTCCGGCTTCCCGATTCACCGATCGATCCGCTGGAAGGCATGGCACGGATCGCCGGCAACGAAGCGCGTGCACCGCGCCTGGAAGTTCGCAACCGCTCCGACCGGACGGTGCGCTACATGGAAATCGGTTGGATTTTGCAGGATCGCCAAGGCCGTGAATTTCTAGCCGGATCGGTTCCCGCGCAGATTCAGCTGGCCCCCGGGCAGAAGAGCCAGATCCTGAGCGATACCAGCCTGAAGTTCCCACAGCGCCCCGGCCAGACGCTTTCGATTGAGAGCATGACCGGTTTTGTGAGCAACGTGGAATTCTCCGATGGCAGCCTGTGGATTCCGAACCGCGCGGACCTCGCTGATCCCCGCCTGAAGCGCATCGTGGGACCATCCGCCGAAGAGCAACGGCTGGTACAGCTGTATCGCCGCAAAGGCTTGAAGGGCCTGGTTGAGGAATTAAAAAAATTCTAGACCCTCGCCGCGTTACCATTCTTGCCCTTGATGACGACCCTGTTTGCCTGGCGCTACTAAGGGCGACTCTACGACGCCCTGAAATTGACATTCTGACCAGGCAGGATCCCGAAGCGGGCGTCGAAACCGTTCGCCTGCGGAGTCCCCCCGCGACCCGGGCGTGATGGGAAGGGAAAAAACTTTCCGCGAGGACCTCTTCTTCCGCCTCTCCATCTACACTCGCTGATGCGTCACTTCGTGGAACACTTTTCGAACCAGCAAGCTTGAACTAAAGAATTTCTCACGACCCCCTATGCGAACCATCCCTCTTATATTCCTGCTATCGTCCGGCCTGTGGGCGGACCAGATCCAAATGAAGAATGGCGACCGGGTCACGGGCAGCATCGTCAAAAAAGACGGGAAGACCCTCACCATCAAGAGCGTGCATTTTGGATTGGTAACGCTGCCGTGGGAGGAAGTAGATTCCGTGAAGACGGATGAACCGCTCACCGTGGTGCTACCCGGCGATAAAACCGTGAAAGGCAACCTAGCCACGAAACAAGGCCAAATTGAAGT
>JBBQUE010000247.1:0-5520 GCA_038212805.1 Bryobacterales bacterium
ATACCAAGTCCAGTGGGCCACCAGGGACAGGCGATGGTAGCGAGGCCATATCCCGAGACTCCGGCTTTTAGGTTTTCAAACCCAACCCACTGTGCCTCAAGGGCGAAGGCCACGATGGCCGGCAGTATTGACGCTGCGATCAAGACCCAACGTGGGCCGGTCCCGAACACTCCGATGCAGAACAGGAGAACCAGCGATGCGAGGAACGATTCCGGCTTGCTGGTCTGGGAGATAAAGGCTCCGGCGGCGATGAGAGCGCAGATTGATAAAGAAAGTGATCCGCGCCGGAAATAAAGAACCACACCAATTAGCATCAGCAGAAGCCCGACGGTAGCCGTATGTAGCGAAGGGGAATAGGCAAGGAACGAGAAGAGGGTGAACTTGGTCTGTGCGGTGGCTCCGACGGTGATCAGGAGCAGCACCACGGGGAAGTGCAAAGAGCGCGGAAAGACCAGGCGCACCAGCCAGTAGCTGAGCAGCACGATGGCGAGCGACAGCAAGTCGACCAGCGCTTGGGCGGCGTGAAACGTTATCCCGAAAAAGCGAAGGAAACCGCTGAAGATCCACACCGGCAGCGGCGGATAATTCCAACTGAAATCCCGGTAAACCATCTCCCCGCGAGCCGCCCGCACAACTTGGGAAAGCCACATCGCGGGATCGTCATGGACCAGGGAGTTCAGCTTGCCCCAGCGAAGCACCGCGAACACAACAGACGACGCCAGAATAGCGGCGAGATTCACCCAATCGATCAGCCGCTCACGGCGGTTGGCATTCCCCATAGTTCCAGGGTCCGGTACGCTTGCTGGCTTGTCAATGTAGCCTGGGAGATATACTCGAAGTTGGATTCTTTATCGATCGTGATCCCCGCGTACAACGAGGAGAAGCGATTACCCACATCACTGGACCAAGTGGTTCCATGGCTTTGCGCCCGCACGCCGCGCCTGGCGGAAATCATTGTGGTCGACGATGGATCAACAGACGGAACCGCCGCGCTGGTGGAGGACTACGCCCGCACGCATCCGATGGTGCGGTTGGTGCGTAATCCGGGCAACCAGGGGAAGGGTTATGCGATCCGCAATGGAATGTTGGCCGCGCGCGCGGAATGGATTTTATATAGCGACGCTGACCTTTCGACGCCCATTGAGGAGGCGGACAAGCTGTACGCGATGGCGCGGGAGCGGAACGCGTCGGTGGCGATTGGGTCGCGTGCGCTGGACCGGTCCTTGGTGTCGGTGCACCAGCCGTTATTCCGGGAATATTCCGGGCGGTTCTTCAACCTTGTGATGCGCTTGCTGACGGGGCTGCCTTTCGACGATACCCAGTGCGGGTTCAAGCTGTTTGAAAAGAACGCGGCTACTTTGATTTTTTCCCGTCAAATTCTGAACGGCTTCAGCTTCGACGTGGAAGATCTGTACATCGCGCGGCAGTGTGGGATCCGGGTGGTGGAGGTGCCGGTGCGTTGGGCCAACGCGGAGGGGAGCAAGGTCCGGCTGCCTCAGGCACTGCAGTCGTTCGCGGATTTGGTGACAATCCGGCGGAACGGGATGGCGGGGAAGTATCGTTGCTAAAAGGGGGGCACTTATGCGAATGAAAGACCGGGTGGCATTGGTAACGGGCGGGGGAACGGGGCTGGGCCGGGCCATTTCAGAGTTGCTGGCTCTGGAGGGCGCAAAAGTGGCCGTGAATTACAGCCAGTCGCGCGCGGATGCTGAGGAAGTGGTTCGCGAAATAACGGCAGCGGGCGGAACCGCGATGGCCTTGCAGGGCAGCGTGGCGGTGGAGGCGGAAGTGCGGGCGATGATGGCGGCGGTGGAGCGCGAGTTCGGAGGCCTGGACCTTTTGGTGAACAACGCCGGTTGGAGCCAGCGAGTGCCGCACGATCAGCTCCACGATTTGACGGACGAGATCTGGGACCGGACACTGAACACGAACCTGCGCGGGGCGTTCTATTGCGTGCGGGCGGCGGAGCCTCTGCTCCGCAAGCGTGCGGGCGCCAGCATCGTGAACATCGCTTCGGTGGCCGGGATGTCCGGCATGGGCAGCTCGATCGTGTATGCCGCGTCCAAGGGTGCAATGATCACGATGACAAAGTCGTTGGCGCGTGCGCTGGCCCCGGCCATCCGGGTGAATGCGATTGCCCCCGGATTCGTGCGGACACGTTTCGCGAATTGGCCATCGACCGCGTTCGATGAGGGCGAGGCGCAAACTCCCTTGGGAAAGCTGGCGACAGCGGAGGATATCGCGAAGATGGTTCTGTTCCTGGCGGTGGATGCCGCGGCAACCACGGGAGAGACGATCGTGGTGGATGGTGGAACCACGGAGCTTGGTCCGCGCGCCCGCAAACATGTTTAGCGCGGCTGATGCCCTCAAGTTGGTAGATGCCTTCGAGCCGGCAGACGACGGGCTGGCAGCCAAGAGCAAAGACCTCACGGCGCTGTTGCTGCGGTGTACCGGTGCGCCATTGTCGCGGGCGCAGTTTGCTCCGGGGCATATCACCGGGAGCGCGTTGATTCTGAATCCCGCGGGGGATCGCATTCTGGTTATGCACCATCACCGTCATCAGCGCTGGCTGCTTCCCGGTGGTCACGTGGAAGAGTTTGATGAGACGCCGGACGCTACGGCCCGTCGTGAAGCGATTGAGGAAACCGGGGTGATGCTCGCGGATAACATCGGTCCGCTGGCGGGGATCGACGTACACGGGATCCCCGGTAGAAAGGGCGAACCGTATCATCTGCACCACGATTTGGTTTTTGCTTTTCGCGCTGTCAGCGAAGAATTTACGTGTAGTGAAGAAGCACCGCGAATCGCGTGGTGCGCGCCCAGTGAGTTTGACCGGTTTGCGCTTCCGCCGAACATTGTGCGCACCGCGGAACGCGCTCGCTCCCTAACTATTTCTTAAGGGTGACCAGGGCATCCTTCACGGCCACCCCGACTTTGGTCGGGATCGCCTTCAGCGTTACGGAAAACGAAGCCGGCTCACTGCTAGTGGCCACCCAGACCAGCGTGCGCTGACGCCCCATCTGGATCTCGATGGGCACGCGGGCGGTGAAATCTTCACTGACGCCGCTCTGCGTAACTGTCCCAGTCAGTCGCAAGCCCTTCAAAGCATAGGTCATCTTGATTGCGGGGATACCCGTGCCGTAGACCCAGTTGTCGAAAAAGCTCGCCAAGTCCTCACCGGGCGTGTGCGCGGGAACAAATTCCTGGGCCAGTTCGCGAAACTGAGCGGTTGTGATCGACCGGTACTGATAGCGCGCGCACATGGCCTTGAGCATGGCCAGGAAGCGGTCGTCGCCCAGCCGTCGTCGCAGCATATGCATCACCCATGCGCCCTTTTCGTAGGTGATGTAATGCCAGGCTTCGGGCGAGAGCGAGGACTCCAAACGGTAGCCCCAGGTGATGGGGCCCGCTGATTCCAGGGTGGCGCCAGTGGCCCCTTTCACCAGGAGATGGCTGCGGTAATCGTCAAGCAGGGTTTCGAGCGCGCGGGGGCCTTTCTTCTTCTCCAGGAACATGAGCGCGGAGTAGTTGGCCAGCGCTTCCATCAGCCACGAATCCTGATAGCTGGTGGTGATCACCAGGTTGCCCCACCATTGATGAGCTACTTCATGGGCATCCAGCATGTCGGAATAGAACGTCTGCTGAAAGCGCTCGCGCAAGGCGGTGGGGCGTTGCGATGGGTCCAAGTAAGCAAGCGTGGAGAGATACAGCAGCCCGGGAAAGCCTTGCCCGAAGCCGGCCGGAATGGGGGAGACCGTCAGGGTTTTGATGGGCGGCGGCCCGAATTGCGCCGCCATGAAGTCGAAGGCATTAGCCACGTTGCTGGCCAAGGCTTCCAGGCGGCTCGCCGGGTTGGGCGGAGCGGGTGGGGCTATTGTGTCCGGCTGCGGCATACCGCGGCGGGCGTTCAAGGTGGGCATGGGCTGGGGCAGGCTTACCACCCGGTTCTGTAGCGCGTTCTCCAGTTGCCGATTGGCGTAGACTTCCACGCGGTAGGGGGGGTGCGCGATGCTAACAGATTTGTAATTGCCCAGATTAAAGCCAGCGAAGCGAATGGGCACCTTCGTCTTGCGGCGGGTCACGCGGAGGGGCCCTTCGGTACGGTCCTCCACAATTTCGCCGGTGGCCACAAAGCCCCATTCCTTGGGATAGCGGAACGTGAGGTCATACGTGGAAAACGATGCGCCCCGGCGAGGATACCAGTTGCCGCGGGCGGCCACGTAATAGACCTGGTCGCCAGCCTTTGAGATCACATTGCCTTCATGCCGGAACTCAAATTCGTAAGGCTTTCCGGGTTCCAGATCGACGGGCGATACCAGCAGGAAGTCTTCATTTCCGCTGGCGTTCATCAGGTTGGAACGCAGAGATTCACGCTGGAAAATCTCGGCGGGTTGGCCGTCGATTTTTGCTTCTGTGAGCTGCATTTGGCGGGATATGGCGAACGGAATGGCACGGCCGGCGAGGTGGGAGGCGGTTACGCGGACGCGGGTTACGACTTTCAATCCCAGGCCGGAATCCAGGCTGGCTTCGATCCGGTAATTTTCCAGAAGCATATCCGGAGGCCGGGCAGAGCGGCTGGAATAACTGGTCCACGTGTTGAAAAGAGAACGGCCCCTATTCTCGGCAAGCTGACCTACTAGGATATTTTCCTGCCCCGTGGGATCGCACAACACGTCGAAATTGCCCAGCTTCGTGCCAGTAACCGCCATGTAGAACATGCCGCCATCTTTCAATTGGTTGAGCGAATCCTCCACCAGGCGAACCTGGAAACTGGAGGCGAAGTTCTTGAGCACGGGATCCCAGGAAGATACCAGCAGCGATCCCATCTCAGGAACGTGCTTGGACGCCGCGGCCTTGGCCATCAAATCGGCCGCGGTGTTATCGGTGAAAAGTAGCAGCGCCGATTTGAAGTGCTCATTCAGATTGGGGGACTCGGTAAAGTTGGCCAGCGACAGACGCTCACTACGGAGCGGCGGGAGCAGGAGGATTTCAGCGTCTCCGCCTTCGATATCGGTTACAAAAAGCGCGCCCAGGCGGACCCCGTTCACGGGCTTGGCGAAAATCAGGTAGCCGGAAGTGAAGTAGACGCGGAGATCGTCTTTCTGAAAGTTCAGATCGATGACGCGATAACACTCGGCGGGATCCAAGCCCATTTGCTGAATCTGACGGCCGGTTTCGGCAGCCGTTGGAATGGCCCACGCGGATAGATTCAGGGCGGCGAAGAGTGCCAGAAGCCGGAGCATTTTCTTTACGCGTTGCGGACCGAGAGTTTCTTGGGGGCCCGGATACCCGACCACTCCTCACATACCAGGATGGAATTAGCGGGGTTTCGCTCGAGATATTTCAGTGTGGCCGCACCGATCAGGCGTTCCGGCTCGTCCGGGAGGAATTCACGAATCATGGAGATATCCTGACACGCGGTGTGATAAACGCCGCGCACGGAATAGGAGTAATAGATGGCGTCGCTTGAAACGTCATCAATGACCGCGTCTCCCAACCTCCCTAAACGGTTGACTGCCA
>JBBQUE010000248.1:0-5488 GCA_038212805.1 Bryobacterales bacterium
TACGTGTCGAACGGGTTATAGACCGTCATGGGGCGGCCATCGCTGAACCGCAGGTTGCTGAAATCCCCATTACGGAAGGCGGCGACCGGGGAACTGCCGGTGTAGGTCTGCGGGCTCTTGGAGCGGGTGGATTCAAACGTAACGAAGAAGAACGTGCGGTCTTTCCGGATGGGGCCGCCGACCACGAAGCCGGGCTGATCGCGGCGGTAATAAGTTTTCGGCGCACCGGCGCGGTTGTTTGACCAGCTATTGGCGTTGAAGGTGGAATCGCGGCGGTAATAATAAGCGTCGCCATGGAAGCCGTTGGTGCCGGACTTCGTGATCAGGTTGACGATGGCTCCGCCGGATTGCGCGTATTCCGCGCCGAAGAAGTTCACCTGCATCTTGAATTCCTGCACCGCGTCCACAGACGGCGTGTATTTCAGATCCGTGGCACCGGTGTTCTGCTCCGTGGTGTTGACCAGGGCGCCATCGACCAGAACATCGGAGGTGGCGTTGCGCGCGCCGTTGGCCGAGAAGTCGGTGTTGGTGGGGGTGTTCGACTGGCCGTTGACGCCGACCACGCCGGGAGTCAAAGTCAGGTACTGCAGCGGATTTCTGCCGATATTGGGCAGAGACATCATGTACTTGTTCTCAATCACCTGGCCGAGAGTGGCGATGGTGGTGTTCAGTAAGGCGGACTGACTGGTTACTTCCACGGTTGCCGATAGTTCGCCCACCGCCAGCGGAACGTCGAGCGTGGCCTGCTGCTGCACGGTGAGGGAGATATTCCGGAGCGAGTATTTCTTGAAGCCCGCGGCCTCCACCGAGAGGCTGTAGTTGCCGGGAGGCAGGGCGGTGAAAAAGTAGCGGCCTGCTTCATCTGTATTGGCGGAGCGCGGCAGGTTGCGCTCAGCCTCCAGGAGGGTGACGTGGGCGGCCGGTATGGCGCTGCCGCTGGGATCGGTGACGGAGCCGCGGACGGAAGCCGTGTAGGAGGATTGTGCCCAGGCGGCGGTGCAGGCGACGACCAAGGCGAAAAGTGGAACGAAGACCTGGAAGCTCATCGGCAGCCATCGTATCGCAATCCAGGGAATGAAATCCACCAGCCAGGGAAACGAAGACATACTGTTAGAGGAGGAAGTGATGTATCTCAAAAAGCAGGGCAGGCGTTTTCACCTGTCCGGCCTTTTACCACGGGCTGCTAACCCGGCGCGGCCGGAACCAAACAAGAGTTAGAGCCTCTTCCGGAGTGCCTTCCGGTCCTGTGGATATCGCTCTTGCTGGGACTGGCCGCGCCGTCATCCCCGCGACGGCATCGCATACGGCTGCACATCCCGCTCAATCTCCCGGCGGGACTGGTTGGCCGCAAGTCTTAAATCGTAATCGCGCTGCAGGTTCATCCAGAACTCATTGGAGGTTGAAAAGTATCGTCCCAACCGCAAGGCTGTATCGGCGGTGATCCCCCGCTGCTCATTCACGATCGCGCTAATCCTGGTGGCGGGAACGCGCAAATCGAGGGCAAGACGGTTCATCGACAGGCCCGCGGGCTGCATGAACTCCTCCCGGAGAATTTCTCCTGGATGAATTGGAGCGGTCACGGCCTTTTGAGCCGGTACGGTCCGTTTGCTAGTGGTAATCGACAATTTCGACATTATGCGCATCCCCCTCCAGCCATAAGAAGCAAATTCGATGGCGCTCGTTGAGCCGGATGGCATGCTGGCCCTTGCGATCCCGCTGGAGCGCTTCGAGCGCGGCACCCGGTCTGGCTAGATCTGATAGACTCTCCACCGCGTGCAGCATGACCAATTTGCGAAACGCCGCCCGTTGGATGTTGCCGAACTTCCTGCTTTTCTCTTCGTTGAAGATTATCTCCGTTTCGGCGCATCGAAGGGACTTAATCAAACCTGAGGGCACCACGGAGTGCATGATACGAAGTTGATCCCATGCGGTACGGGGGATTGAGCGCTTTTGCTCCGGCCAGGCCAAAAGCGCCGCATCAAGTTTGATCCCGCCCGCGGAATAGACCCTGCAATCTTAATTTCAGCCGGGTTGCAATACGTGTTAGACTCTAACACATTCAAGGTATTGGGGAAAGGGCTGGCTGGCGGCTTTACTATTGCTGTTCCGCTTCCATCCCTGGTCAATTTAAGATCACATATTGTTGAAGGAGGAAGTGATGTATTTAAGAAGCAGGGCAGCCAGGGCCTTATCGGCCTGGTCGCTGCTAGCATTCAGTTTTCTGCCCATGACCTGGGCCCAGGAAAACACGGGGAGAATCGACGGAACAGTAGTGGACGACACCGGAGCAGTTATCCCGGGGGCCAGACTTACCGCGGCCACGCCGAGTGCGCCCGGTGATCTCACCACGACCAGTGACTCGACCGGCAGTTTCGCCTTCCCGAGTCTTCCTCCCGGAGTTTACTCTATTTCTGTCAGCAAGGTGGGTTTCTCCACCTTCCGTCAACAGAACATTCAGGTGGTGCTTGGCTCGCGGATCAGTCTTACTACCAAGCTCAGCATCGGATCGGTTTCGCAGACGGTGGAAGTTGCGGATACGGCCATTTCGCTCGATGTGACCAGCAGCCGCACGTCGACCAACATTACCTCCGAGGTGGCGGCCCAGTTACCCCGCAGCCGGAATTTCAATAGCCTGCTGCAGTTGGCTCCGGGTGTTCGCCTGGAACCGAAATCGGGCACGGCGGGCGTGGGCGGAGTCTCGGTCGATGGGGCCAGCGGCTCGGAAAACGTGTTCATCATCGACGGCGTGGAAGTCAGCGATACCCTGAACGGATCTTTGAAACGCGCTTATAATGTGCCCTTTGAATTCCTGAGTGAAGTGCAGGTGAAGAGCGGCGGGTTCGAGGCCGAATACGGCGGGGCCAACGGCGGCGTTATCAATCTTGCCACCAAGAGCGGTACCAATTCCTATCACGGGGAAGGGCTTTTCCAATTCACGTCCAGCCAGTTCAATCCACGTCCGCGCGGGTTCTGGCAGGGTTCGCCCCTCAGCGCCGATGTAGCGGATTTCTTCGCGCCGCCCAAGGACAAGTGGCGGAACATGTATCCGGGTTTCACTATTGGTGGACCAATTCTTAAGAACCGGGTCTACTTCTTCGCGGGCTACATGCCGGAAATTAATAACACCGTTCGCACCAACCGGTATGATTCGGCCAGGCAAGTGGTGACTGCCAATCGCCTGTTCGGCACGCGGCAGTATACGCTGGATCAGATTCAGCACTATTCGCTGATGCGCGTGGATTACGCAGCCACGCAAAAGCTGCAGATTAATTCGTCCTGGACCTGGTCGCCTTTCAAGACCAACGGCACACTGCCCAGCACGGACATCCGCCGCGCTCCGCCAGGGAACGATCTCTCGGTCACCGGTGGTTACCTGCCTTCGCAGGCATACACGGCATCGGGAACCTACACCATCACCCCGAAGTTCATCGTCAGCGCTCGCTATGGCTACCGCTATTTGAACGATAAGGCCACCAACTATGGCTTGCCTGGCTTGCCATTCTACACGTACAACACCGCATCCGCGGCTTCAAAAGTTCCGGTGGACGCGCAGTTCGCCGGCTCGAATGGATTCTCCAGTTCCAGCAGCACCTTGCTCACGGGCAAGGACATCACCACCCGGCACAACGTGTATCTGGACGCCACCAAGCTGTTCAACTTCAAAGGCCAGCATTCCTTCAAGTTTGGCTACGACATCAACAAGCAGGGCAACGATGTAGCCACCGATTACACCAACGGCCGCTTCCTGATTAACTGGGGCGATACGTTTAACCGCGGCAGCGTTACCAACCGCACCGGCACCTACGGTTACTACACTTGGGAAGACGGCGTTCGTCTGAATTCCACCGTGTCGGCCCTGAATCAGGGTTTCTATGTCCAGGATGGCTGGCGCATACACAAGCGCGTTACTCTCAATTTGGGTCTGCGCCTTGAAAACGAATATCTGCCTCCCTATAAGAAGGAGCAGGCCGGTGTGAAGATTGCCAACCCGGTCAGCTTCGGCTGGGGCGAGAAGATCGCTCCCCGCCTGGGCGTGGCATGGGATCTGTTCGGCGATGGCAAGTGGAAGCTGAGCGGGGGTTACGCCTCAGTGTTCGACACCATGAAGCTCAACCTGGCGCGCGGCTCTTTCGGCGGCGAATTCTGGGTTACTCACGTTTATGAGTTGAACAGCCCGGCTGTCAGCACACTTTCGAAGACCACCCCTGGCGCTCTTGGGAAAGAGATCATCAGCTACGACAACCGGACCCTCCCGATCAACGCACAGGGCGTTATCGACGGCAACGATCCTAACCTGAAGCCTTACCAGACGCGCGAATACCATGCCACGCTGGACCACCAGTTAACTAATCGCATGATCGCCAGCGTGCGCTTCGCTCGCCGGACTCTGGTGAACTCGATTGACGACATCGGCGTTCTGGATCCGGAAGACAACGAACAATACCTGATCGGAAATGCCGGCCGGGGACTGACTCGCGACACGAAGTCGATTTACGGCGGCAAGACTCCGAATGGCAAGGAGTTCCTGGTTCCGCAGGCGACCCGCAACTACAGCTCAGTGGAGTTCAGTGTCCGGGGCCGGGTTATGGATCATATCCTGCTTAACGCTTCATATAGCTACAGCCGTTTGTACGGCAACTACGCGGGCTTGGCGAACTCCGACGAAAACGGGCGTTCAAACCCCAATAACGATCGCGCGTTCGATCTTCCGTATTACTACTTCGACGCAACCGGCAGCCAGAAGAATGTGTTTGGTCTTCTGGCCACCGACCGCCCCAACACCTTCAAGCTCTACGCCGGTTACGACCTGAAAACCAGAGCCGGCACCACGTTCATCGGCTTGACGCAGAACGCATGGAGCGGCACCCCGCTTTCCACTTCGGTGATCTATCAATCCGCACCGACCTATCCGAATGGCCGCGTCGATTTGGGCCGCACGCCCTTCCTCACCCAAACCGACATGCAGATTACCCACACCATCCCGTTGAGCGAACGCTTCACCATGAAACTGGAAGCGAACGCCATCAACGTCTTCAACCAGGCGGCCCCGATCAGCTATCAAACGCAGCTCAACCGCAACAGCGCCATCACCATCGCACAGTTGCCGGTGAACGCCTTCTTCGCCGGCTATAAGCTGAGCGATTTTGTCAACGTCAACAACTCAGTTCCGGCGGGAAGTCCCGGTTGCGCCGGGGCGAAGCCGGCCAGCGGCGTTTGTACACTGGGAGCGAAAATCAGCCCCATCTACAACCGCCCAACGGTTTTTCAGAATCCGCGCGAACTCCGTCTCGGCGTCCGCCTGACCTTCTAAACCAAGCTAGCTAGCATCACCTTGAGGGGGGCCGGGAAACCGGCCCCCTTTTTTTTGCGGCGCTTGCAGCGCACGCTCCCGAACGAGTCGCTGCGGCACGGCGCGTCGTCCCCCGTCTGCGCCGGCCAGCACGCAGCGCTGCAAAACCCTACGCGGCAAAACGACACCCCAGGCATG
>JBBQUE010000249.1:0-5478 GCA_038212805.1 Bryobacterales bacterium
TCGAATCCTGGTGCCGGGGATATTCGCCTGGTTGTGGAGGTGGCGGACAGCTCTCTCGGCTTCGATCTAAGGAACAAAGCTGCGCTGTACGCCCGCGCCGGCATCGCGGAATACTGGGTGCTGGACGTAGCGGCGCGCCGGCTGATCGTGCATCGCGAACCCGCTGCTGGGCGATACGCGGCGATTGCGGCCTATTCGGAGAACGAAAGCGTAGCTGCTCTGGCCGCTCCCACCGCGCTGTTCCGCGTTGCGGACGCATTTCGGTCGCAATAGAATGCGGGTGATTGGGGGGGAGTTCCGGAGCCGGAAGTTGAAGTCGTTGGAGGGGTTGGAGACGCGTCCGACGCCGGACCGGCTGCGGGAGACTTTGTTTAATATTCTGGCTCCGGTGATTGAGGGCGCGGTGTTTGTGGATGCTTATGCGGGGACGGGGTCGGTTGGGATTGAGGCTCTGAGCCGGGGGGCGGCACGGGCGATTTTCGTGGAGCGGTCGCGGGCGGCGGTAGGGGTGATTCAGGACAATCTGTCCGAACTGCGGGTGGGTGGCCGGGCGGAAGTTTTAGGCTCTAAAGTGCTGCAGGTGGCGGCGCGGGTGGGGGGAGATATCTGGTTCCTGGATCCACCGTATGAGATGGCGGCGGAGTATGGGGCTGTGCTGGATTTATTGGGAACCCAGGATGCGGCTCTGGTAGTTGTGCAGCATGCTCGCAAGCTGGAGCTGGCCGAGGGGTATGGCAAGCTCCAGCGGTACCGGCAGGTGAAGCAGGGGGATAACCTGCTTTCGTTTTATCGCACTACGATCTTGTCCACGGTTTGATTGTCGTAGGCGTCGGTGACGCGCACGGCGATGACCTGTTCTCCGTTGCCCATGCGGTCGAGAGCGAGCAGGTATTCGGCTTCGGGGGCGTCGGTTAGTTTCACCTTGGGTTGGATGGGAAGCCACTCACCTCCGTTTTGGGAGTACTCGGCGCGGTCGATGTTGGAACGGGCGTCGCGGGCGGTCCAGCGGATCTGGACTCTGCCGCCTGCGAGCGCGGAGGCCAAGTTCAGGATCTGGGGCGGCGTGTTGTCGATCAGAAACGGATCGGTGGTCAGGCTGGCGGTGAGGGCTTCGGCCGGGACGTTTCCGGGCACGTCAGAGGCCGTGACACGAAGTTCGTACTCGCCATCGGGGAAGGCTGTGGAATCCCAGGCGAGGTACTTTTCGCGCACCTTATCTTTGATCAGCTTCCAGTTGGTTTCGCCTACGCCGCGGATTTCCACGGAGTAGAGGAGCGCGTCGCCATTTTCGTCGGAGGCCGCCCAACGGGCCCCGATCATTCCCTTGGAATAGGTGAGCGAGGCGCTGCTGAGATCGAGCGCGACCACGGACAGGCGCTTCTTCTGGCCCATCGCGGGGAGACTGAGGGACTGGGGAGAACCCGAGGTAGCGACCGGCGTGGTGGGGGCCGGGAACTTGTAGTTAGGCGGGGTGATCTCGATTTCATCGACCACCGGCGCGACGTTTTTGGGGAGATACGCGATCTCGATAGACGCGATCTCGGCTTGCGACGAACCGGTTAGATCCACCTTGTATTGCAGGAAGCGGGCGGGCGGAGAGGCCACCCGGCCGTCGAGACAGCGCGGGCAGTGGGTTCCGGGTTCGTTCGGCAGGGGAACCCAGGGGCTCCAGTGTTCCTGGGGACGGCTCAGGTTGCCGCTGCGGGTTTGGATGGTGGCGCTTTTGGGGCTACCGCGGAAGCTGAGGCGCCCCCAATAGGTGAAGGAACCTGCGTCAAACGCTTCACTTTCAAACGAACCCATTTTCGCCATGGCGGGCCCTATCTCATAGACACGGCCGATGTTACCGGTGACGGCGTAGATGTGTCCAGGGACGGTGGCGAAGTTGGTAATCTGTGTGGACGAAGAATCGATGAGCAGGGTGCTGAGCTGGTTTGAATCCAGCCGGTAGACCTTGCCGCGGTTGCCGGTGGCGAGCAACGGGCGATTTGAAAAATCAAAGCCAATGGCGTAGACGATGTCCTGGGCGTTGCTCCAAACTTTGCGGGGGGAATCGTCCGTATCGATGCGGTAGACTTCCGAACCACCAGTAATGGGTGCCGCAGGGGGGATGGCGCCAACGGTGGGGGTTGCCGGACGTGCGCCCGCAGCTGGCACCGTGGGCGGCAGAGGCGGCGGGGCACTGGCGGCTGCTACGGACGGACTGCGGGTCCCAGCGGCGGACGCGTAAATTTCGCCAGATTTGGCGACGGCGACGGCGGTGACTTCACGCTTGGGCGTTTGATATAAAACGAAGCCAACTCCGGCGGGAGAGACCCGAAGGACCAGTCCGCCCGGTTCAGTACCGACGATGAGATTGCCTTTCGCGTCGAAGGCGAGGGAGCGGGCGTGGGTTTCGCCGGATTTGAAAAAAACGAAGCCACGGCCGTCGGGGGTGACGCGGTGAATCTCGCCCTGGTCGCCGGTGGCGACAAAAAGATCGCCCTGGGCGTTGAAGGCCAGCGCCCAGATGTATTTCGCATGCGGATCGTAGAAAAGCTGAGATTTGCCCTGGGGGGAAATTTTGTACACCTTGCCGTCGGGATCGGTGGCGGCGTAGATCTGGCCGTCGGGTCCGATGGCGAGGGCGTGAACTTCCAGGCCGTCGAGTTCGGCCAGCGTTTTCCCTTTGCCGGTGGAATCGATGGTGAAAACCTTGGCGGTGCTGCCGCCGGTTCCGCCTCCGCTGGCGTAGAGATTCCCTTTGCCGTCAGCGACCAAGGCCCAGAGGTAGGGGACGGAAGGATCGAAGATTTGACGGAATTCGGGGGCGAGGTACAGTCGGCCATCGCTCCGAAGGGACAGGTTTTTCAGCGAGCCTTTTTCGAAATCCGACGGATCGGTCTGCTGCCAAAAGCGGGTTTCCGCCGCATAAGAATACCCAGCCAGCGCAAGGCTGACAAGGAAAAGCGCGCCAATTTTATGCATTTCTAAGTTATTTCACCGTGATTTTAAGCGAATAGCTGCCGGTAACCATTTGATCGAGGGGGATGCTGCCCTGTTCCACCGCGCTCTCACCGGAAGTGGCGAGGTGGCGGCTGGAAGTCCGGCCGTTTTGCATCACGTTCATGACGGAGGCTGGCAGGCTGGGCATGGTTTTATCGGCGAGGTAGACCGTGGGGCGAGGCTCAATCATAGACAGATAGACGCGGTTGTTGGCGCGTTCCTGGTTGAGCAGCGAGACGGTCTGGGGGATATCGATGAAGCGTTCCGTGTTGGCGGCGGCGGTCTGCATGCGGTTCAGGGTCTCCGCATCGCTGAGCAAAAGGCGATGCTCGCCCTTGGGCAGGTTAGCGGGAATCTTGACCTGGAATTCGCGTTCAATGCGTTCGCCGCGGTAGGGGCGGAGGAAAACTTTAACGGGCAGGGTGTCCCCGGCTTCGACATCGCTATTACCGACCCAGGCGTTTTCGATGGCGGCCACGCGGCGTTGGGGATACAGATCGATGACGGCGTTGACGCTCTTGATATTGGGTGTGTGGACCTGATTGAGGAAGAGCTTGTTAAAGCGATCGCCCCACCAGCCGGCCAGCATCATGGGAGCGGGCATGGGCCCCTCGCTGGTGGACAGCATGGTGGAGAGAGAAAGCTGCTGTGCGCCGTCGATTTCGATGTTTCCGCTGAGGCGGTAGGTGGCTTCGTCAGAAAAATCGTTCACGCCGTTCAGGGAATTGAACAGGGTTAGCATCATGAGATAGGGAGTCCATTTCTGGTGGACGAAGACGCTGTAGTGCAATTCTTTTACGGTAGGCGTTTTGTTGCCGTCGGTGAAGGAGCGGACCTTGACGTTGACGGGCACCATGGTGGCGGTAGCGCCCAGTTGGCCCATGATGGCGCTGTGGCGATCCTGATGGAGGGCTCCAACGATTTCGGTAGAGTTGCCAAATTTGTTGGGTTGAAAAGACGAAGCCAACGTCATGAGCACTTCGCTTTTGGCCATGGGGAGATCCACCGGACCCAGGTTGAAGAGCGGGTGCCCACAGCCCAGGACATTCTTGCCATCGTTGTAAGTGACTGTGCACATGGCGGATACGGACATGTCGCCGCCTACCAAGACAGCCGAAAAAGCGTCGCCAGGGTTCAGGGAGTTCTGCCAGCCGGTTACCGGTTTCGCATCCCGGTTGGTGCTGCCGGATCCACCCGCGGCCACCGTCATTCCCATTTGCTGGAAGAGCGGCGAGAATTCACGCAGGGTATTTTCGTGGAAGCCGGCGAAGGTGAGGGGCGTTTCGATGGGCGTCATGGTCTGCATGTGGCCGGGTAGATTGAGCGCGTTTCCGGCGGCGGCCACCTGCTGGAGAAGACCGGGGGGGAGATCGACGGAGGCACGCTGCTGGGAATGATCCGGCGTGCGGGCGTCGGTGGGACGCGATTTGTCGAAGTCGTTGACTTCGAGCATGAGCTCGATGGGGGTGATGCCACAGATGGCATCGGGCGAGAAAACGCTAAAACGAAGCGCCACCGCGCCGACCAGCTTGCCATCAATATAGACGGGGCTGCCGCTCATGCCGCCGGCCACGTTGGTGCGGGTGGCTTTTCCGGTCATTTTTCCCAGGATGATGTCCTGGTTGGGGCCCCATTGATTTTTGAGGATCCCGATGATTTCGACAGGAATGGGTTCCGGTTCGGTGCCTGCCAGGACAGTCCAGGCATAGCCGGTCATACCGGGTTTCAGGTCGGCTTCCTTGAAAATTTCCACTTTCCCGGCCTTGGGGCGAACGGGGGCGGAGGTTTGCGCGGGGAGGAGGTAAGGAACAAGTAGGAGGAGTGCTAGGGCTCGCGGGTGCATGGCTATCCTTTGGATGGAAACGATTCCGAGTGCGTTCCTTCATTATCACCCGATTTTCACAATTGGGAAGGGACAGGCCCGCAGGCCTGTCCTATTTACATCGTTGGGGGCTAGGTTTGGGGGTAAGTACCGTCAGCGTTATAACCGCCACCGGCTTCCTGATCGAGGCGGCTGGATTGAGGGACGGGTGAGAGCGGCGGCGGGGCCATCTGGTTGTCCTGGGCGCAGATGGGCCGATGGCTGGCGTGCGCGGTCTGGCTCATATTAACGCCGCAGTAGGGGCACGGGGTTACGGTGGGGAGCGGGCCGGTTTGGGCGGCGGGCTTGAGTTCGTCGATGTAGTGCGCGACGTGGTTGGTTTGGTTCGGTATTGGTTCGTGGGACATGGAGTCCTCCCTTTCTGCGCTTAGTTTAGCCGGAGGGGATGGTGGGGCCACTGCGGGGATCAGCGCAAGTGGTTGAAAACAAGCGGAATGTTGTTGGGGGAAGAGTGGGAATGGGTTTATGGAAGGTGCCAGTCCGCTACGTTATCGACTGAGCAAGACTACATTGGCACTACATTGGGACTACATTGGGCTCCATACAAGGGAACGGAGGTGCCTGGACTGCAGAGCACGTTTGACACCAAGCCTGGAGTTCGATACCATAAC
>JBBQUE010000250.1:0-5473 GCA_038212805.1 Bryobacterales bacterium
CGGGCGGATGTGCCGGCGCTGGATCTGGCGGCGCGGTTTGTGCCGTTGGGATCGAGCTACGTGATTGGCGTGGATTTCGGGCAGCGCAACGATTACACCGCGATTGTGGTGGTGGAGAGGGTGCGGCGGATGGGCGAGCGGAACATGGTGACGTATGAGCAGAAGGTGGAGATTTCCTTTCAGGTGGTGTGGGCGGAGCGGGTGCCTTTGGGGACGGATTATACCGAGGTGGTGGGAAGGATCCGGGATGTGGCGACATCGTCCGCGCTGGGAAAGCATTGCCAGTTGGTGATTGACGCGACCGGGCTGGGTGCGCCGACGCGGGATTTCCTGAAGAAGGAACGGATGGATTGCCAGATTTTACCGGTGGTGATTACGGGCGCGGAGAAAGGGGGCAGCAACGGGACGGAATGGCGGGTTCCGAAGCGGGATTTGGTGCAGGGGTTGCAGGTTCTGTTTGAGCAGGGCACACTGCGGATTTCGACGGGCGCGCGGGAATCCGGGCGGTTGCTGGATGAACTGGCGGGGATGCGGGTTTCGGTGGGAAATACGGGCCATGAAAGCTTTCAGGGCGGCGGCCGGGCGCATGACGATCTGGTGGTGGCGCTGGCTTTGGCTTGCTGGGGGGCGGCGAAATATCGATAGGGAGAGCGCCGTAATTTACTCCAGCCGGCGTCGCGATCCCGCCAACACGTTCGGGCCTGGGTAAGGCTGTCTACTAATCGACTGCGAGGGGCGCGGGATTTGTTTTTGAAGCTGTTGATGGATTTCAAGCCTTGGATGACGGTCCGGAGTGGGCAGTTTCCGGGTGACGGGACCGTATTCAGGATTCCCGAAAACTGGCGGATACGCGCCAACATATTACCGGTCGCGCGGATCACCCGATTCAGCGCTGGCCTACCTGCCCGGAAAGCGCGAAGCGGGCCGGGCAGGTAGGTGCCGGCGGCGAGTTTCGCCTAGCAGCCCGTGGTTCAAAAAGGAACGCTTGCTTACGCGCGCGGCTCAGTATAATGAGTAAGTTACAGAGCCGCGACCGTCAGTGAGCAACTTTCAACACGGGCGGAAGCTACTTCCGCTCTTCCTTCCCAGGCTGATCGTAAGGCGCGCCCGTACCCGACGAGCCCATGAAAAACTTCCGCCCATCGGTCAACGTCACATCCCTTCCATTCGCCCGGTTCGACCGGTCCTTGGCCTGATACCCATCCACTATAATCACCTGCCCCGGTTGAATCGTATCCCGCTTCAGACCCCGCCGCAGAAGGCTATTCGGCGTCCCGCCCTCCACCATCCACACTTCCTTCTTGCCATCGGGCTTGGTAACTTCCAGATGAATCCAGGTATGCGGGTTGATCCACTCCACGCGCACCACCGGCCCCTTCAGCAACATAGGCCGATTCGGGTCGAACTCCGCGCCAAACGCGTGATGCGCGTCCAAACCCCGGACCGCAACGAAAAGCAACCCAAATCCGCACATCGCGGCCGTACTCATCAAAACCTTCTTCCGCATGCTACTTGGCCCCCTTTTTCTCCACGTCGGCTTCTAACATCCGCGCACCCTTCAGAATGCCGGCAAACGAATAATTCCCCTCGTGACAGGCATATTCGTAAATACGCTGATCCGTGGCAGGCCACAGAATCTCCCCTGTCCAAGGCTTCGTCCAAATCGCCGGATCCTCCACCGTGAACTGGTATAGCAGCGACTTGGCGTCGATTCTCTTAAACCGCTCGATCACGTGTAAAGATTTCGTCGCGCCGTACATTGCGGGAGTGTCGTTGAAGTTCGTCGTATCCACTACCAGCGTATCTCCTTCCCAGTGCCCAATGGAATCGCCCATCCATCTCCGGATATCCGCCGGCTCGTGCTTGCCATTGATCCGGACCACGCGCGCGTCATGCACCATCTCGTTCAGAATCACCAGCCTGTCCTTGGTTTGCACAATCTGCTTGAGATTGTTATACAGCACCGGCAGCATCGGCGGACCCCCGCCGGATCCAAACGCCAACAAACACCGCTCCGACGTCGGGCGCATCTCCGGGTCGTCATAGGGCCCGGGCGAAATCCCCTCAGTTATCCAAAATGCATCGCCGCGATTCGGCCGTGACGTCTTGGCACGCTGTGCATTACGCTTCTTGGTCTCCGGCGTTAGTTCGGGCATCCGTCCGTTCGCCGGATCGGTAACAATGGAAGTTCGCCACTTTCCGTCGATCTTGAAAGCGCCCACGCCGTTATCCACCCAGACGGTGTTGTAGCCGCCCACGTTGCCCGCCGCCCCCTCCGATCCGTCGCCGCCTTCGGGAGGCGCTTTGCGATTCGGATCGCTGGCTTTCCCGGTGGCCGCCATCAGCGCCGCCGCCTCCTTCGCCATGGCCTGGGCCTCCGCGTCCGTCAGGGAAAGCCGGTTTCCCAGGCTCGCCGGACGCGTTAGCGGAGTCAGCGTCGCAATATCGTAGACTCCCGACAAATCCGGATGCCCGTCCGGCGCGCGCCGAATCTCCGCGCCCCAGGCAGCCACCGCCAATGCCATGATCGCCGCAACTTGAATACGCATTTTTTACCTCGCCAACGGCTTGCGCCGGTACTCGCCAAATACTAATTCTTCCACGAATTCAACGCACTTGAAGTCCATCAGGCGCGCATCTTTTTCCATCCGCCGGTAAAGCGGCAGAGTAATCTTCCAGGGGCGCGTGAACACTTCGGGATCGGTAATCGTCGCCTCATACTGAATGTGGTTCGGCGTCATGAAGGTGTACCGCTCCACCACCTTCAACTGGTTGCTGTGCTGCGTGCCTGAACGGTCAAACCAGGTCTGATCGTTGAACCCCGTGGCTTCCACCACCAGCGTGTCTCCCTCCCAGCGCCCCACGGATTGCCCCATCCACGAATCGGTCTCGGCCGGCCCCGGATCCTTGAAATAGATATTGCGCACCGCCCCCGCATACTCATAGGCGATGAAGAATTGGTTGCGGTTTTGTACAATCTCGAAGGGAAACGGCATGTAGGTGGCGCGCGGTACGCCGGGCAGATAGCACTTAATCTCAGGATCGCGCTCCAGCCAGTGCCGCCGGTTATCATCCCGGATTTTCGCGGCTTCGGGTTTGTAGGGAATCGTTCCCCCATCCACAATCCCCATGCCGCCGGGAACCGCCCCCACCGCGCCCAGGGCAAGCACCGGCACCGCGGGCAGCGGGCCATGCGGGCCATCGCGCAGCATCAGGGAATGGCGGGCCATGTGGCGCTCAACGTCATAATGCGCCGAGCTCACCGCCTGCCAGATCCCATTGAAATCCGGTTTCCCGCCAGGCAACCGCGGCACTTGCCCCACCAGCGGAGCCACCGCCATCACCAACAACATCCCCACTGCTCTCATGCGCGCAAGCCTCCGCAAGCCGGACATCGGGTACAGTATCACAGCCGTCCCCCTTTTAGTAAAACGCGATCCAACGGCCCGAAAACGCCACGCCAAACCAAAGCGCGATGGACGTCACTGCCGTCAGCCCATACTTCAAAGGCTGGTTGGCGCCGGCTAGTACTTTTCGCCTTACGGTGAATGCAAATAACGAAGCCAGGATAAGCAGCCCCATTTTGTACCAGAACGGCGGACTGTAATAACATTTGACCGATTCCGACAGGAACATCAAAATGCCCGTCGTGATACTTACCGCCAGCGCTCCCGCCAGCCACGGTTGCATCTTCCGCCCCAATTCGGCGGCCGATTGCGCCCGCAGGCCCAGCCCAAGCAAGCGCAGGTCCACCACCAGCACCGCGCCTCCCAGCATGGAGAGCGCCAGCAGGTGAATGCATTCAATCACGGGGAACATCCACAACGATTGGCGCACCACGGTCCCAAGCGCGGTCGCTTCAAACCATTGAAACAGGGGCAATAGATTCATGGCCGTCAAACTTTGCCCTTGTCGAACCAGTTGTAGGCTTGCATGCGTCCGCAAATCAGTACGGCGCTCCAAAGCACAAGCGAGCAGAACCCGGCCAGGCGAGCCCGGAACGGCGGCACCGGATCCGAATCCCAATCCGCCACGCGCCGCTCAATGGTCCAGTGAAATATCAGCGCGTTCACGCCCGTCAGCGCGATAAGAATCATCTTGATCTGGAAGAAAATATTCCCGGAAGCCCTCACCGGCCCCGAGTAAAACAGCAGCACGCCGCTGACGGCCATGATGGCGAAGCCCGCCAGCGCCCACGGCAGCAGGCGGCCGGCCACCTGCGATACCGGCACGCCGCGTAACCCCACGCCCACCAGCCGCAGATCCAACATCGCGATCATGCCCAGGAACAGGCAGAGCGTCAGGACGTGCGTGGTTTCGATTACCGGGTACAGCAAGGTGGACTCGCGAATAGCGACGCTCCCCGCGGTTCCTTCAAGCCACTGGAAGAAAGAAGATAAGTTCATGGCGAACCTGCCAGTCTATCAGGTAGAATATCGGACGTCATGCTAAGAACTGCCGCGATTGTAGGTCTTGCTTTGTGGATTGCGTCGTGTAAGAGCAAACCGCCGCCCTTGAAGGCGGTTGCGACGCTGGAGGATGTTATGCACCACATGGTGATCCCCAACGCGAAAGTGGTGTGGGATTCCGTTGGGACTATCTACACCGTTGGCAACGTCAAGGAGATCCAACCCACCACGGACGACCAATGGTTCGCCGTCGAGCAAAGCGGAACCATCCTCACCGAGGCGGGCAACCTGCTGATGATGGAAGGCCGCGCCAAGGACAATGGCCACTGGATGGACCGCGCCCGGGCGTTGCGCGAGGCCGGTGCCTCGGTCCATGACGCGGCCAAAGCCCGCAACGTGGCGGCCGTCTTCGAACGCGGCGGACAATTGTTCGACGCCTGCCAGGGCTGCCACTTCGAATACCGCTACACGAAGGGCGACTCCAAGATGTTCCGCTCCCACTAAGGGTGGTCAGGAAATAACTATAGAAACGCTCCCAAGTGGTCGCAGTTGGAATCCTTGCGCCATCACCTGCTTGCCGTATCTGGTCGCAGACGAGGCCAAACGCTCCCTTACGGTCGCGGCTCGAGAAAGCCGGCCGAGCCGCCAGTGTGAGCGAACCGGTCTTTTCGTCGCAGCGGGCTGCTAAGTGCTATAAAGGGGGAAAGCCATGGAAGACGTATCCCTTTCACCCCAACGACGTACTTTTCTGAAATCAGCCCTGGTAGCCGGGTTCCCGGCGATTATCCGAGCCCAAAGCGTGACCAATGCGATTAAGGTTGGTCTGGTGGGCTGCGGAGGGCGCGGTACCGGCGCGGCATCCCAGGCCCTGCGGGCGGATGATTATACCGAACTCACATCGGTAGCGGACATCTCGCAGGAGCAGGCGGATCACAGTCTGGAAACCCTGAAGAAGATCCAAAAGATCGCGGGGCGCGTGAAGGTGGAGCCGTCGAAGATCTATTTGGGGCTGGATGCTTACCAGCACGTGATTGAATCAGGCGTGGACGTGGTGCTGCTGGCGA
>JBBQUE010000251.1:0-5444 GCA_038212805.1 Bryobacterales bacterium
ACGTCCCATAAACTACCAGCGGCATGCCCGCCCAGATAAGAGCGCTCTGGCACATAGCGCAAGGCTCGGCCGTAGTGTACAGCGTCAGGCGCTTCCAATCGATGCCGGGGTGATCGGCCGCGCACCGATTGATGGCGTCGATCTCGCCATGCCATACCGGATTCTGGGACGCCTTGTTGAAGCCCTGGGCCACCACCTGCTTGCGCTCCCGGTCCACGATCACCGCCCCAAAAGGGGCAGCGGGATTGTTCCGCGCCGCCTCAATCGCGCGCCGCATGTACTGCTCATGCTCCGTCGCCGGAGCCGCGGCCTCGGCTGCCCCGAGGACTCCGGCAGCGCTCCAGGCCACTAATCCATCTTCGAATCGCCGTCTCGTCATTACAGCCATGCTAACAGGAAGCGCTCCCGGCTCACCGCACGCTAGGATGGGCCTATGCGAATCGCTGCCGCTCTGCTCCTCGCCCTCTCCCTTCAGGCGCAACCACAACCAAACCGCGCACCCGCCATCGAGACCATCCGCCGCGAGGAACTGCGCGCCGATCTGTTCTTCCTGGCCTCCGACGGCATGCGGGGACGCCTCACCAACACTCCCGAATACGACCTGGCCGCCGAATGGATCGCCTCCCGCTTCGCCCGTCTCAGCTTGCAAAAGCTGGGTGACCTGGACAACTACTTCCAGCGTTTCGAACTGGTCACCGCAAAGCTGGGCGAGACGAACAAGCTGGTTCTGGGAACGCCCGAAGTACGCCACACCCCCAAACTCGGCGAGGAATTCTACCCCCTTAACTTCTCCGCCAACGGCGAAGTGAAAGCGCGTGGCGCGGCCCTGCTGGGTTATGGCGTCACGGCTCTGGAATACAACTGGGACGACTATAAAGGCCGCGATGTGAAAGGCGCGATCGTCATCGCGTTCGATGGCGACCCCGACCCCGATAACCCCAAAAGCCAGTTCGACGGCCTGGTCACGTCCGACTACGCCAATCCCCGCAAGAAGGCCCTCATCGCCCAACAACATGGCGCAGCCGCTCTGCTGGTCGTCAACATCCGTCCTCGCACTGGCCGCGATCTGGCCGGTTTCGCCCCAAACTACTGGCCCAAAACCACGCCCCGCATTGACCGTTTCCAACTCGCCACCGACATTGAACAGATCCGCATCCCGGTGATGCAGATCAACCTCGCCGTGGCTGAGCACCTGCTGGGCGCTGCGCTGGCACCCTTGCGGAAGCAAGCGGATGCCGCGGGCGGCCAGGTCTATCTCACCACCTCAACCCCCATCGAACTGGCCGCCTCGGTCTCCCGCACCACCGTAGCCGACCGCAACCTAGTCGCCAAAATCGAAGGGTCCGACCCGGCTTTGAAAGATGAAGCGGTAATCGTTTCAGCCCACTACGATCACGACGGCGCGGATGGAACTCGCGTATTCAACGGAGCCGACGACAACGGCTCAGGCACCGTGGCCATCCTCGAGATTGCTCAGGCTTACGCCAACGCAGCCAAGGCGGGGCAACGCCCGAAGCGCACCGTGATCTTTGCTGTTTGGGGATCGGAAGAGCGTGGACTCCTGGGCTCCTGGGCCTGGGTCGCAAACCCGCTCTGGCCGCTGGAGAAGACCGTGGCGTCGCTAAACATGGACATGATCGGCCGCAACGAAGAGGTGCCCGAAGGCGGCGGCCCGCGCTTCAACGGCTTGAAACCCCAGACCGCCGCATCGAATGCCAACAGCGTTAACATCATGGGCTACAGCTTCAATCCAGAGCTCACCGACATGGTGAAGGCTGCCAACCGCGAAACCGACTTGACGCTCAAAATGGACTATGACAACAACCGCTCCAACCTGCTTCGCCGCAGTGACCAGTGGCCCTTCCTGCAGCATCACGTGCCGTCGGTCTTCTTCCACACCGGCCTGCATCCGGATTACCACACCACCGGCGACCGCCCGGAACGAATCGAGTATCCCAAAATGGAGCGCATCGTCAAGCTGGTCTACCAGGCCAGTTGGGATTTGGCCAACACCGCCAAGCGGCCCAAGATGCCGGCCAACCGTGAAATCCCGATGCCCTAGAGGGGCTGCGCATGCTGCAGCACATCGTTGCGAAACTTCGGTGGCAAACCGTTCGGAGTCAACACGGATACACTCACTCCTAGCAAGTTCTCGGCGTCGATCTTCAAACCGGCGATCGTAAGCAGGCTAGTTGATTCTCCTGGGTCAACCAGCAAGTCAAGATCGCTTCCGTCCGTGTCCGTGCCTCTGATAACCGACCCAAACACGCGGGGGCGCGAGAGCCCGTGCCGGTTGACAAGCTGCCGTAGTTCGTCACGGTGCGCGGTGAGGGCTTCCGAAGGTTTCATCCCTTTAAATCGTAGCCTGTCGCATGCGCCAAAGTGATTCCCATCGAATTTGCAAAAACAACCCATGGCCGCCACCGCCACCCGCCGCTCCCTACTGCCCGGCGAAGACGCCTACGCCTACCAGCGATCCACCGCCGCCCCGCCTCAATTCGCGCCGCCATTATTTCCTGCCAGCCCCTTATTGCGGGCCGTCCAGCAGAATCTGATCGCGAAACTCGTCCACCGTAAACTTCTGCCGGGCGAAGGGCGGCGGCTTCGCCGGAAAGGGCTGCGTCGCCAGGGTCCATCGGACGCGGGCACCGGCCGCTCCTGAATGGGCGGAATCCGGCGCGCCGGAATAATCCCGCCAGTCGGTGTGGGTCTGGGCTTCAGCGGCAGCGATCAGGAGAGCGGCAACCAGCCAGGGGGTCAGCGCGTTGGGCATCTATAAACTGTCATAGCTCGCACTTGACCGGACTGGCAGCCCGAGTTAGTCGTGGTACGGCGGGCGGTTTCGCCGGCCTCTTCCTTTTCGTCACATACCGTCCCCCAGCGCTCCAGAGCTAGACTATGACCATGTTGTATATAGGACAATTTCCAGATGGCCTGTCGCACGTACCGACAACAATAAGACTAGGATAGTTTCGGCAGGCCGCCATACCGGGACCCTTATATAGATCGATTCGATACCCCTTAATCGCGTCGCCTATATCGTTCAGTACGACGGTCCCTACTCCGTCGAGCTGCCGCATTGATCTTAATGTCATGAATCGAAAGGATTTCATAAACGAATTAGCCTCCCTGCTTAATGCTTCGGCGTGCGGAGTATGGAGACCCGCGAAGTGGTTCTATGCGCAAACCAAGTAGATAGCAAGAGAAATCGTGTGAACAAAACAACAATATTTAGTTAGCGGTTAAATGTTAAGACACTTGCTATTTGTATATTTGCTGAATAGTACCGGCTTACCCCGGCCAACTCCGCCGCCCCCCAGCCCCCACGCCCATCCCTCCGTCAATAGGAATCGCCCCCCGCTCCGTAACCGGCTGTCCCATCAACCGCCGGTACAAACCACGCTGCGTCTCCGCCACCTGATCCCAATCGAACCGCCGCACCGCCGTCTCCCGCGCCTGCCGTTCCAACTCCGCCCGTCTCGCCCCGTCCCCCCGCAGTGCCACCAGCGCCAACGCCATTTCCTCCGCCGTCCGCGCCACCACCACCTCGCGCCCGTCCTCTAACTCCAGCCCGTTCACCCCGCCTGGAGTGGTCACCACCACCTTCCCCATCGCCATCGCTTCCAAAATCTTAACGTTCGTCCCAGCCGAAGCCAGCAGCGGAGCAATCACCATTCCCGCCCGCCCGTACGCCGGTCGCACATCCGCCACAAACCCCTCCACCTCAACGCCCGGCTGATCGAAATCCACCCGCACCCGGTCCCGGTAATGCTCCAGAAAAAACTCCCGCCGCGCCCCCGCAATCACATGCAGCGTAAACCCCTGCCCCGCCAGCCGAGGCCAAACCTCGCGCAGGAAAAACTCCACCGCCAACAGATTCGGCAGATGCCCGAACGATCCAATGAACAGCAGCCGCCCCGGATCAGAATTTTCAGCGTCCGCCTGCGGGGGATAAAACCGCACCGTATCCACCCCGTTCGGCAGCGCCACCGCCCGCTCCCCAATCAGCGCCCGATCCTTCTCCGACATCGCAACCACGCAATCCACTTCGCGCCACGCCGCCGTCTCAAACGGAATCCAACGGTCCAACTGCCGCCGCAATTCCCAGTCTTCGCCTTGCTCCAACAACTGCTGATGCAGATCCAGCGTTACATCATGCTCCACCAGCACCGTCTTCGCGGGCGCGCAGTCCGCCGCATATTGCGCCATCTGCGTGAATTCCAACTGTGCCACCCCGGGCTTCCACTTGCGCACCGTCTGCCGCAACGCCGCATGAAACGCCGGTGAATCGAACTCCTCCACCATATCCGGCCGTTTCGATGTCCGCCGCAGATGGCTTCGAGAGCGCTTCACCGTCACCACTTCCGCGCAAATCTCCAGTAATTCCGGGGGTACGGGTTGCAGCGCATCCACAAATGAAACCAGAATCAGATTGAAGTGCGCCGCCGCCCGCTTCATCAGGTTGTACATCCGTACCGCGCCGCCATGCGCCAGCGGAAACGGCAGATACGGCGTGGCAATCAGCACCGCCAGCCGCCCCGCTTTCCCCGCCTTGCCTGGAAACACCGCCACCGCCCCGCTCCCGATCGCCAGAATCGATTCCTCGTTCATCGACCGCGTTACCGTCCGCGCCATCTCGCTCTTGAAACACCACACCGGCGCGCGCCACGCCTGCGCCAGGGTCTGCAGCGCCGCGCGCCTGGGAACCGCAGCCGCCGCCAGCAGATTCAACCGCCGCACCGCGTGCCGCCAGCACTTCACAAACACCACCGGATCGGTAATCGTGCGCGCCAGAAACCGCAGGTAATTCAACTCCAGAATCCGTTCCAGTTGCTCCGGCGTGTAATACCGCGACGTAGTGGCCCGATGCGCATGCAACACCTGCGCCGCCGCCGCGAATACCGTGGGCCAACCCTGCTGCCACCCGCGCACGCCCAGGTCCAGATCTTCCACATAGGCCGGCTCGTACACTGGATCCAGGCTATTCAGTTGGCGCAGTTTTGCCGTGTCGAACAGCGAACAACCGCCGCTCCCGTAGAGCACGTAGCTTAAGTTCTCGCCTTCGATCGGAAGGTCGCACGTCACCGGAAAGTCCGCCGGGTTGCGCGTCTCAAAGGGCGGCATCACGGCCTTGCCCGTCTCTTCCCGCCGCACGCCTTCCGGAAAGAAAATCTGGGCCGTGGCGCAGAATAAATCCGGAACCTGGCGGAACGCCCGGCGCAATTCCACGAAGAATCCCGCCTGCACCTCCATATCGTTGTTCAGCAGGCACAGGTGCGAATAGCGCGCTACCTCAATCCCCAGATTCACCGCGCTGGCGAACGACAACGGCAATCCGCTATACACAATTTCTACTTCCGGATACGTCTCCCGCAGCCACGAAATCGTTCCGTCGCCGGACCCGTTATCGCTCACAATCACTTCCCCGCCGCACGCCGCAATCT